>NZ_JAVJSC010000005.1 GCF_040219635.1 Pyruvatibacter sp. | reverse complement strand
CTCGACGTATTGCCTGATTACGCGATACCGGCGACGGTCAGTTTTGTATCACCCGAGGCTCAGTTCACGCCGAAACAGGTGGAAACGCTGGATGAGCGCGAAAAGCTTGTCTTTCGTGTTCGCGTTCGGATACCTCCGGAGCTGGTGGCGGGGCGAATTGAGCATGTAAAGACCGGGCTGCGCGGCGTGGCCGTTGTCCGCGTGGACGCCGATGCCCCCTGGCCAGAAAGTCTCAATCGCCGGATCCCGCCAGAGTTGTTCGAATGAAATCGGCGGCAGCCAACCCAATCCGTATCGTGGGGGTCACTCACCGATATCGCAAAAAAACGGCGCTTGACGATGTAACGCTTGAGCTGCCGGCAGGACGTCTTGTGGGATTGATCGGGCCTGATGGCGTTGGAAAATCGACTTTGCTTGGTTTATACCAAGCGCATTTATAGGTGACTCATATTTGTGCTTTCCAATTCCAGGCAAATCATGATTCACGATGGCAAACAGGGAGTTTGCCATGGGTGCTCGTATTACACTTCGCGATGATTTTGATGCCGGAACGCTTCGGCGTCTTGCCAAGCAGTCACGCGATTCCAATCAAACGCGGCGGTTGCTGTCCCTTGCATCGATTTACGACGGCGGCAAGCGCCTTGAGGCGGCTCGGATCGGGGGAGTGACCCTACAAATTGTTCGGGACTGGGTGTTGCGCTTCAACGCCGAAGGGCCAGAAGGGCTGATTGATCGCAAAGCCCCCGGTGCCGTGCCCAAGCTGACGGCAAAGCACCGCGCAACTCTGGCGCGGATTGTTGAAGCCGGACCGATCCCGGCAGTCCATGGCGTGGTCCGCTGGCGGATCAAGGATCTGGTTGCTTGGCTCCATGAGGAACTCGGTGTGAACGTGGCCGAAAGCACGGTGCGTGGAGCCTTGAAGGACATGGGTTTTGTCAAGCTGACTGCCCGTCCGCGCCACCATGGCCAGAACGAACATGCGCTGGAGGCTTTTAAAAAAGTTTCCCCACAGAACTCGAGGCCCTCAGAGCCCGTTTGGGTCCGCAGATACCGGTAGAGATCTGGTGGCAAGACGAGGCCCGGGTCGGTCAGAAGACCAAGATCACAAGGCGGTGGGCTCGCAAGGGTACCCGGCCCGTAGCGCAGAAGGATCAGCGGACGAAATCAGCATGGATCTTCGGGGCCATATGCCCGGACAGGGGCACGGGAGCCGGTCTTGTTGTCCCACGGTGCAACACGGCCATGATGCAGCTTCACCTCGATGAAATCTCGGCTCATGTTGCTCCAGGTGCGCATGCGGTTCTGATGATGGACCGGGCTGGATGGCATATGACCGGAAAACTTCAGGTACCGAACAACATCACGATCCTGCCTTTGCCTCCCAAGGCCCCGGAGCTCAATCCGGTCGAGAACATCTGGCAGACCGTATGTTCATTGCACCACGGAGCAGTCGTTTGAAAGTTTGACCGATCAGATCTTTGCGGCTGTGCTGTCCCTCTTTATGGCGAATAGGAGCAAAGGCATGCAAACAACCACTTGTGTATTTGTTGGTCTCGATACGTCGAAGCTTAAAATCTCTGTAGCCTTGGCTGAAG
>NZ_JAVJSC010000004.1:300000-487313 GCF_040219635.1 Pyruvatibacter sp. | reverse complement strand
CGGTGTCACCAGTATCGCCGGTGTCACCAGTATCGCCGGTGTCACCAGTATCGCCGGTGTCACCAGTATCGCCGGTGTCACCAGTATCGCCGGTGTCACCAGTATCGCCGGTGTCACCAGTATCGCCGGTGTCACCCGTATCGCAGTCGCCTACCTTGCGCTCGCCGAAACCCTTGGAAAAATCCTTGTTGCCCGTTGCCTTCACATCAATCTGTTTGCCGTCCAGCAACAGCTTGATGGTGCCGGTCGAGTCGAGGGTTGTGTAGCGCTCGGTTCTGGCCGGCACCACAATGTCCTTGCTGCCGCCACGATTGATTTGAAGGGTTACGGTCTGGTCGGTCTGCGCCGCGTTGCGCACGCGCCAGACGCTGACGGTTCGAGAGCCATCCGTCAGGCGGCCCTCAGACACAAGCCGCAGGCCGGTTTGCTTTTTGCCTGCGTCATCGCCGGTAAACGGTGTGTCGTAAAAATAAGCCGGGTCATTGAACAGGGCGTCTGACAAGGTTTTGCAGGCACCCGCATCGGAATGCCCACCAGAAACCGGTGTGGTTCCGTCATCAGAACCGGCGTTGTCTTTGTCGTCCTTGTCTTTGTCGTCCGTGTCTTTGTCGTCCTTGTCCTTATCGTCCGTGTCTTTGTCGTCTTTTTCCGGCTTGCAGCCCTCACCCGCGCCGCCGTCCCGGCATCCGTTATTGCCACCGTCGGCACCGCCATTCCCGCCACCGTTCTTGCTGCCGCTCTCGTTATCAGCATTACCGCCATCGTCAGGCGCGCCGTTATCATTGCGGTCTTTGTCTTTGTCGTTGGGGCCTTCACCGCTGTTGCCGCGCCCATCGGCATCATTTTTGTCGTCGTTGAGTTCGCTATTGCCGCCCTTGTTGCCCTGCGCGGAGGCGATCGACTCCAACCCCGGAGCAGTGGAAAAAGCAAATGCCGCCAGAAATGCGAATGCAAACCTGTAGCGTGAACGATGAAGTGTGATTGACATGGGGCTTCCCAAATTGGCCGACGCTCAAAACGGAACAGGGCTTGGGTCAGCCTAGAGGAAATTATTTCATTGCCGCAATGGGTTGGCGGCGTTTGTGCGTCCGTTAACCATAAACCCGCGTGGCAGGCGTTGCGAACGTGACACATGTTTGACGCGCGTTATGGCGTTTCCGACACGTTGTCCCGCCAGTGCCCCATAAGTCGCCTGCCGCTTGTTGGCTATCGGGGCTCGTAGAGGTCAGCGAGTTGGCCAACGAATGTGTTTACGTCTTTTGGTGTCTCAAGCGAGTAGCGGGCTGCCGTCGGCGTATTGTCAGTGCCCACCTTGATGCCGATACCAGTGTCGTGCACGGCGCGAAACGCATCTTCATCGGTTTCGTCATCGCCGATATAGACAGGTAGGGTGTTTGCTGTCGCGAGGCCGAGGGCCTTCATGATGTGTACGACCGCGGTTCCCTTGTTCCACTCAATGGCCGGACGCAGCTCGTGGATCATTTTGCCGCCGGTGCGCCGGAGGGTTGGGTGGCGGTTGACCTCTGACGCCACAATGTCGGCAACCCGTGCCTGATCGCGGGGGGTGACCTCGCGGAAGTGAATGGCCAGCGCGTATTTCTTGTCTTCGACAAAGGCCCCTGCCACTGGGGCAAGCCTGGCTGTGAGTGACGCTGCCGCTTTGCGAAGCGCAGGCACATAAGGTGCGCCGATGTCTCCTGACAGATCACGCCCGTTTGCATCCGTGATGTCAAAGCCGTGGCTTCCGGCATAGGCAATGCCGCTGACACCCAATATCTGCATGACATCCGCGCGCCCACGCCCGCTGACAACGGCCACCGGCATCAGCACGGCAAGCCGCGCTATCGCAGCCCGCAATTCGTCGCTTGCTGTTGCAAGTTCGGGACGGCGTGCGAGCGGCACCAGGGTGCCGTCATAATCCAGAAACAGCGCAGGTGTTTTGCCGCGCAATATCGCTTCAATGGTCTTGAAGTCTTTCAGCGCGTCCGGGTGTGACGCGGATAATGGCGTATATTCCATAAAAGACCTTTGCTGGCCCTGCCTCTCTCATTGGTGTGTACTGACCAATCACCGCACAGGCAACCTGCAACCCTGAAAGAGTCCCGTCACAGTGCCGCCTTTGACCGATGACAAGCCGCAAGGCAACGACAGTGCTCGAGCCGACCTGCCCGCCATGCGGGCGCGTGGCTGGCCGGGGGGCACGATGATTGCGTTGTCGCTGGCAGCCCATGCATTGCTGCTTGGGCTGTTGTTCGCCATCGTTCGTTCACCGTCGCCAGTGCCGGCTTTCATTGAGGAAACGGTGATTGTTGATTTGGTGGCGTTGGCCAGTTCTTCGTCTGAAGAGACTGTTGGGGACGCAGTGACGACGGATCCTGCTGAAAGTGCATCCGCACAGCCAGAACGTCGGGCGCCGCCAGCCCAGCAACCAGTCACGCCAGTCGTTCAGCCCGCCACACCGCCGGTATCTCAGCCGGCTGAACCCGCAGTGCCGCCATCGGTACAAACGCCTGTGTCCGCCGATGCGGCTGTGCGGCGGGGTGAAGCCGGGGATGTTGGCGAAACCGCCAGCACGGCAGGCGCTTTGACGGTGCCGGCCTCTCCGGCGGCACCATCCGCAGCAAAGGCAAATTATGCGCGGGTCATTCTCGCACGTCTGCAACGGGCCATCCGGTATCCGCGTACAGCACAGCGGCGCGGCATTGAAGGCGTTGTCCGTGTGCAGGTGGAACTGTCTGCCACGGGCGGCCTGCGCAGTGTCGCACTGGCGCAATCGTCGGGCCACACCGTGCTGGATAATGCAGCCGTGGCGCTGGTGCAGCGCGTGGCACCGTTCCCGCCGGTGCCTGAAGGTTTATTGGGGCCGCAAGGCAGTTTTGCCTTTGTGGCGCCCATCCAATATCAACTTGATTGAACCAGAAACGGCGACCAGCAGGAGAAACACGTCATGGCAGGATTTGAGGGCAACCGCGTGCTGGCTCACACCGGGGCCAGATATCCGATCATTCAGGCCCCCATGGGCTGGATCGCGCGCTCGCAGCTTGCGTCTGCCGTGTGCCGCGCGGGTGGCATCGGCATCATTGAAACATCATCGGGTGAAACCGACGCCTGCAAAGCCGAGATCGAAAAAATGTTCGGGCTGACGGACGCGCCGTTCGGCGTCAATCTGCCGATCCTGTTTCTCAAGGACGATGCAATGCTGCGCTATATCTGCGACAGCGGCGTCAAGTTCGTGACGACTTCGGCGGGCAGCCCGAAAAAGTTCATCGCGCCTTTGAAAGATGCTGGCATCACCGTCTATCACGCGGTGCCAACGCTCGATGCAGCTCTTAAATGCATTGAGGCCGGTATTGACGGTCTCGTTGTGGAAGGTGCGGAAGGCGGCGGCTTCAAGAACCCAGAGGAAGTGTCAACCCTGGTGCTGTTGCAGGCCATTCGCCAGCAAAGTGACATTCCCATGGTGGCGGCTGGCGGCATCTGCGACGGCAACGGCATGGCCGCAGCTTTTGCCCTGGGCGCTGAAGCCGTGCAGATGGGCACGCGGTTTGTCAGTGCATCTGAAAGCCCCGTCCATGACAACTACAAAAACGCCATTGTGGATGCACCAACAACGGGGACTTACGTGCTGAACAAGAAAGCCAGCCCGTGCATCCGCGCGCTCAAGACAGACAAAACAGCGTCAATTTTTGAACAAGGCCTGATGCCCGCAGATACATTTGCCCGCATTCAGGACCTGTATTTTGGCGGCGACATGGAAGCCAGCGTCGGCCTTGCCGGTCAGACTGCTGGCCTGATTGGTGAAATCAAACCGGCAGCCGACATCATCAATGAAACCATCGCGCAGTTTTTTGAGGTGGCGCGCCGCATGGGCGCAATGGCACAACCGGCAGCCGCTAACGCCGCTGAATAGCCATGCGCAGTGTCAGTATGCTGATGAGTGCGATGGCACCAGTGGCAGTTAGCAGGAGTGTCAGCGCCAGTGCATGTGTTATGCCGGTTTGCACGGAGGCGTGAAACTGCAGTGAGGCGCCGGCAAGTGCGGCCAGGGGAAACGTGCAGCTCCACCAGCCAAGCGTGAAGCCGGTGCGGTATAAGTCGCCGCTGCGCCACGCGACAAGCAGTGTTGCGACACACGCAAAACTGATCGCCACGACGAACAGGCCGTTTGATACAGACGCCGGTCCACCAAGTGCCGCAACACTCAGGCTGATGAGCGCTGCGGGGGCGGCCAGCACAAAAACGCCCGGCAGCACAATGGACGGCAGTGGGTCGCCTGCGACCAGCCGATGCACAACGAACGGCAATAGCGTGACCCATGTCAGCGTGCCCAGCGCCAGCAGCGCAATGGACGTGGTTGCAAAGCCAAAACTGACCGCTGCAAACGGAGCGACAATCATGCCGGCGGTGGGAACAAACCACGCAGGGGCTGCCGCCCAAAGACCGCCGGCTTCCGGCAGCGGGCGCACCACCCAGCGATGGAAAAACACCATCGCCAGCATGACATGCAGCACTGCCCCTGCGCACCACATGCCGACGACAAACAGCGACGTGGCAAGCCCGCTGTCCATGCTCAGCGCGATTGCGGGCAGAAGCATCAGCGTTACAGGAATGCCGGCAAGAAATGTGACACGGGCAGCGTCACCCATATCGTTGGTCACGGCATCTGTGTGGCAAATAATCTTGGTGCCATAGCCTGCGAAAACAACCAGGCACACAAGGGCCGCACTGATGGAAAGCACCGCCGCGCCGCCGTGGGTGCCAACAACACTCAAGTGCTCGGCGCGGTGCCACGCAAGGGCCAGGCCGCACCAGCCCATGCAGGCTCCAAACAGCCGCGCAGGCATCGCTGCGAAACCCGTCCACTCCTGTGTCGTGGCGGGTTGGTGAGGTGTTTCCGTTGGCATCAACTTGCATATCTCCCGCTTGCAGACCTCTGTACCCTGCAACTGCTGCGCGAGCATAAAGGCATTGTTAACGCCCGGCGGCTAGCCTGCCGCAGAGTTTATGCCGTGGGGGAGGGTCCGCCGGTGGGCGACGTGAAGCAATTTCGCATCGAAAAGATGATGGGCTTTGAAAAGCCAACGGCACAATCACAAACGTCTGCGGCTGCACCTACATCTGCGGTTGCGGTGATGAGTGATCCGCCCGGCGCCTTGCCAGGCGGCCTGAGCCTCGAAGAGCTGGCGTCGTTGCGCGATCGCGTTTCTGAGGCGGCCCGCCTCCAGGCGGAGCTTATGGAGCTTTCGGCGGCCATCGAAAAAACCAAATGCGAACTGTCCGCCCTGCATTATGAGGGCTCATCAAAGGTGCGGTTTCAGGAAGCCGGCAATGAGCTGGACGCGGTTGTCAACGCAACTGAGGCGGCCACCGATATCATTCTGACGTCGTCTGAGAAAATCGATTCAGCGGCAGCTCATCTTTCAGCAGCCGCGACTGATGATGTCAGTCGCGCGCAGGCCGACGAGATTGCAGAGCTTGTGGTTACCATCTTTGAGGCCTGCAACTTTCAGGACATTACCGGCCAGCGCATCACCAAGGTTGTGTCGGCGCTGCACTACATTGATGAGCGCGTCAGCAGCATGATGGAAATCTGGGGTGGTGCGCAGGATCTTGCCGCGTTCGCGCCAAAGGCTGAAGAACGCGAAGGCGACGAGGCCCTGCTCAATGGCCCCGCCCTTGAAGAGCATCATGGCCACGCCTCGCAGGACGATATCGACGCGCTGTTTGCCTAGGCGATGTTTCGGCTTGCCGGGTGTCAGTCTTTCAGGGGCAGGGTAATGACCGCCGCCACGACATTTGCCCCGTCGCGCGCAAGCTGCAATGCGCCGCCATGAGCATCCAGTGCCTCGCGCAGCAGCTCGGCGGCAAAGCCGGTGCGGGCATCTGCCGGCGTAACCAGCGGATCAGAATCTTCAAGGCTGGCAGGCAGCGCTACCGGCCGCCCGGCTACACCGTCAAGGCGCACCGTCAGCCGTGCCTGCTTGCCGGCCTGCCGCAGCGACAGCCGCATGAGGGTGCCGGCCCCAGCATCACGCGCAATGCCAGCCACCAGCCGGTACAGCGCGCGCTGTAGCTTGGCGGCGTCCAGACGCGCCACCATGGGCAGCGCCGGGGCATCCACAACCACTTCCGGGCCGGTTCCCCTGCCATCCACAGCACCTGACTCGTCGCCGGACGCACCTTGTGTGCGCTGAATGAAATGCGCCGTATTGCGCACGAGTTTCACCAGGTCGCAGGGGTCATGTGCGGAGGCGCCATTTGCATCCACGACGCTCAACAGGTCCTCGACCATGTCGAGCATTGCTCGCCCGGCATCGGAAATAGATGCTGCGTATTCGCGAGCACGCACGGGGTCGTTCAGCTTCTCGTGCTGGAGCAGGTCTGCAAAGCCCACGATGTGTGTCAGCGGCGTGCGCAGATCATGGCTCACCCGCGAAAAGAAACGGCTTGAGCGCCGCAGCGCTGCATCGCGGCCACCCTGTGCCGTCTTGAGGGCTGTTTCGAGTTTGCGCCGGACGGTGATGTCGGTGAAGGTCGCGACCCGTGCGGGCACGCCGCCGCGCTCGGTTTTCACCACATCCACTTCTGCAATGCGGGTTTCCCCGCCGGGCTGCACAATAGTGACCTCATCCCCCTTGCCGATATCAAGATCAAACGGCTTGCCCATCAGCGCGTCCGCGGGTCGTCCCAACAATTCCTCCGCAGCCGGATTGATAAAAGCTACGCAGCCATGCCGGTCGAGCACGACCATGGCGTCGGGGGCTTCCTGTACCAGCACCAGCGGTGCGGATGCCTGCACCGATTGCGAAGGCGCAGCCGAACGGGAGCCATTCACCGTGTGCCCGTGGCGGGCCAAAGCGCGCGCTGCTGCCTGTGCAAGCTCTGCGCCGTTAAAGTCACCAGCAGCGGTCAGCGCTACAACCTCGCTGGCTCCGGCCTCGATGGCTGACAATGCCGTGGCGTCGTCCATGCCATGCATCAAGACAATGATCGGCGCGTCCGGTCCAACAGCGCGCAGACGTGCCAGCCGGGTCAACGCCGCATCAGACGTATCAAGCTCGATCACCAGGGCTGTAAGACCGGGGCGCAAGAGCTGGTCCAGACCATCCCCAGGGGTGCTGTGGATAAGATCAACCGGGCGCTGGCGGCGCGTATCAAGTGCGGCTGCAATCTTTTGAGCCAGCGCCGGGGCGTCGCACACCACGCCAACGCTCTCGCGGCGGGTCCGCACATCCGCAGGCGCAAGCGCCAGATGGCCGCTGGCAGGAGGGGTGATGTCAGGCAACGAGGTGTCGTTCGGGCGCGGGACAAGCCGCCCTTTCGCGGTCGCGGAGGGAATCACGGGTACTGAACTGTGCTGGGAACGCATAAACCGCCTGCAAGCCTCATGTTTTCATGGCGGACCGGTGCAATGTGCCCGAATCCGTGAATCAAACATGAACATTGTTGGTAAACACGGAGTAAATGACCTGTGGCGGGATTAAGGCACTCTTAGGGAGCGTGACCGGGGCGTTAACGCACAAGCCCCCGGTTTGCCTTGCTTGCCGCCGCCCTTGCCGGTGCTGTAGGTAAAGCGCTCGCCCCGCAAAAAAATCCGGATCAGACCTCCCGTGGCCAAGAAGCAAAAGCAATTCCGCCCCAAGGCACGCCAGCCCAAGGGGCTCCGCGATCTGCGCGCCGAAGACGTGGCTGCGCGCCGCTCGATGCTGACCACAATCATGGACGTCTATGAGTCCTATGGCTTTGACCCGCTGGAAACCTCCGCTCTTGAATATGCGGATGCGCTGGGAAAGTTTTTGCCCGATGCCGACCGCCCCAACGAAGGTGTGTTCAGCTTTCAGGATGACGACGACCAGTGGTTGTCGCTGCGCTATGACCTGACGGCGCCGCTGGCGCGTATGGTGGCGGAAAACTACGACGCCCTGCCAAAGCCCTATCGGCGGTATCAAACAGGCCAGGTGTGGCGCAACGAAAAGCCCGGACCAGGGCGCTTCCGCGAGTTCACCCAGTGTGATGCCGATAGCGTGGGCACGCCCGAAATGGCTGCCGACGCAGAACTGTGCGCCATGGTTTCAGATGCGCTGGAAGCCGTCGGCATTGCGCGCGGCGACTATGTGGTGCGCGTCAACAACCGCAAGATTCTGGACGGCGTCCTGGAAACAATCGGCGTTGCACCTGACGACGGCGGGCTGCAACGCATGACGGTGCTGCGTGCCATAGACAAGCTGGACAGGCTTGGCGCGGACGGCGTCCGGTTGCTGCTGGGTGATGGCCGCAAGGATGAGTCCGGCGATTTCACCAAAGGCGCGGGCCTGAGCGGCGATCAGGCCGATACGGTGCTGGCGTTTGTGGCCGCGGGCAATGCGGATCGCGGCAAGGTCGTCAGTACACTGCGCACTCTGGTGGGCAGCAGCGAAACAGGCCTTGCCGGTGTTGGTGAACTTGAAGAGATCGGCACGCTGCTGGATGCCATCGGCTATGGCGCAGACCGTATTGCATTTGACCCTGCCGTCGTGCGTGGCCTTGGGTATTATACAGGCCCCGTGTTTGAAGCCGAACTGACCTTTGACGCTCACGACGATAGTGGCCAGCTCATTCAGTTTGGCTCTATCGGTGGCGGTGGCCGGTATGACGATCTGGTGAGCCGTTTCAAAGGCACGCCCATACCCGCCACGGGCGTTTCCATCGGCGTGGACCGGCTGCTCTCTGCCCTGCAGGCACGCGGTGCTGCGGGCGGACAAGCCCTCATACCTCCGGTCGTCGTGTTGCCGCTGGATAAAGAGCGCATGGCTGATTATCAGCGCATGGTCTGGCAGCTTCGTCAGGCAGGTATCCGTGCTGAATTATATCTGGGCGGTGCGGGTATGCGTGCCCAACTCAAATATGCCGATAAACGCGGTGCACCTGTTGCGGTCATTCAGGGGTCAGACGAGTTTGAAAAGGGCGAGATCACGCTCAAGGATCTGGTGCTCGGCGAGCGGCTTTCGAAAGAGATTGAAGACAACACCACATGGCGCGAAGACCAGCCCGCGCAGGTGAGCGTTTCGGCTGAAAGCCTCGTGGAAGCCGTCAGGGATATGCTGGCGAGGCCGCATATGAAAGCCTGATTGTCCTGTTTCATCAATATACCCACGAAAAAGCACCATAAATAGTGAAAATACGTCCTGAAAACGGACGTTTATTCCTGCAAATAACAATATGTTGCTATATGGCAGGACATATTGTATTGCCCGCACATGGAAACCGATACACTCAGCTTTGCCGCGATCATCGCCGAATGGGGCAAGCCGGCGGATTTCGCCCGCGCGCTTGGTCACGACGATGGTGGCGACCTTGCCCGCAAATGGCGGCGCCGCGACAGCATCCCCCAGGAATGGTGGCCGGAGGTCATTGATGCCGCGCGCCGTGACGGCAAGCCGGTTGATGCGGAACGGTTGCTGCGCGCCCAGCGAAATGCCGTGTCGCGCAAAGCCGGTGCGGATGGCGGTGCGGCTTCCGGTCAGCCGGTGATAGATAGTCCGGACCCGGAGCGCCCGGCGTCGGGCTATGACGCCCGGTCGCTTGATGCGCTGGAAAATCAGGCACGCAGCGTCAAGGCGGTGTTTGCACAGGCAGGCTTCGTGCCCGTGGAGCCGCCAACCATGCAGCCTGCCGACATCTTCCTTAACCGCTCCGGCGAAGACATCCGCCAGCGCACTTATGTGTTTGAAGATCCCGGCGGCGAAGAATGGTGTTTGCGCCCCGACCTCACGATCCCCACCTGCCGGATGTATCTGGAGCGCGACCCGTCAGCCACCACACAGGCGCGGCTGTGCTACAACGGCCCCGCCTATCGCTATCAGCCGCCGGGCGCGGGCAAGCCGACCGAGTTTTTGCAGGCCGGTGTCGAGCACATTGGCGGCAGCAGTACACCGGAAGCCGATGCTGCGATTGTTACCATTGCCGTTGAGGCGGTGCAAAGCGCCGGGCTGACATCGTTTGACATAACACTTGGCGATCTTGGTTTGTTTTCCGCGTTGGTGGACAAGCTGGACCTGCCGCCAAGTTGGCGCGCCCGCCTCAAACGCCATATCTGGCGTCCGGCCTATTTTGACGAAATGCTGTCTCAGCTTACGGATGCCGGGCAGGGCGGTGCGCGCTCAGCAGCGCCTGCCACCAACGCAACCGACACCACCAATCAGGCATTGCTGGCAGCGCTCGATGTGATGGAGCCGGATCGTGCCCGCGATGTGGTGCAGGATGTTCTGGCGCTTGCAGGCATTTCGGCCGTTGGCGGGCGCACGGTTGCGGAAATCTCCGAGCGGTTTCTGGAACAGGCGGCGGATGCGGCGCGCGCCGTTTTGCCACGCGAAACCGCGGATGCGATCCGTGCCTTTCTGGCGATCTCAGCCCCCTGCACCACAGCCGTTGACCAACTCGCATCCGTTGCCAGTCGCGCCGGCGTGTCGCTGGACGATGAGCTGGACGCGATTACCCGGCGCGTTGATCTTATTTGTGCCCAAGGTGTGCCGCGCAACACCATCACGTTTGATGCGGACTTTGGCCGCAAGGAAGAATATTACACGGGCTTTGTGTTTGAGCTGCGTGTGGAAGCATTGGGTGCATCGCGCCAGGTAGCGGGCGGCGGGCGCTATGATGGGCTTCTCAAGAGCCTCGGCAGCCCGCGCAACGTGGCCGCCGTGGGCTGCGCCATTCGTACCGAGCGGTTATTGGCAGCCGTTGGTCTGGAGCGCCAACCATGAGCGATGTCATAAGTAATACAGACACGTCTGATCGTCTCGTTGTGGCTGTGCCCTCCAAGGGGCGGTTGCAGGAAAACGCCCTTGAGTTTTTCAGCCGCGCCGGGTGTGCCATCAGGCAATCCGGTTCGTCGCGCGAATATACCGGCCGCCTTGCGGGCGTCGCTAACGCGGATGTTGCCTTTTTGTCGGCGTCTGAAATTGCCGGTGCGCTGGGTGCCGGTCGTGTGCATCTGGGTATTACCGGCGAAGACCTGCTGGCGGAAAAACTCAGCGAGCCTGAAAAGCTGGTCCACATCATCAAGCCGCTGGGCTTTGGCCACGCGGATGTTGTGGTGGCCGTGCCGCAATCCTGGATTGACGTGCGCACCATGGCGGACTTTGACGACGTGGCCATTGCCTTTCACGCCCGGCGCGGCGAGCGCGTGCGCATCGCCACAAAATATCTGCGCCTGACCCGCACGTTTTTTGCCGAGCACGGCCTTGCTGACTATCGCATTGTGGAAAGCGCCGGAGCTACGGAAGGCGCGCCTGCGGGCGGCACGGCGGAAGCCATCGTGGACATTACCTCCACCGGCGCAACGCTGGCGGCCAACAATCTCAAAATCCTCGACGATGGTGTCATCCTCAGGAGCGAGGCCAATCTGGTTGCCTCACGTGGCGCACAGTGGGGACCAAACGCACGCGCAGCCGCATCGCACCTGCTTGAAATGATTGAAGGCGTCTCGCGTGCACGCGGCGTTCTTGAAGTCCGCTTTCTGCATGATGTGTCGGACGCGGGGCTGCTCGAAGACCTCGAACACCGTTTTAATGCCCGCGTACCATTCCCCTATGATGAAGACGGTGCCCGTGTTGCCCTCATCATGCATGTGCCCGAACCCGCTTTGCACGATGTGGTGGCGCATCTGTATGCCGCCGGCAAGGAAGCCGTCACCGTCACCGAGCCCCGCTACATCTTCCAGCGCGGCAACCCATTGATGTCAGCGCTTGAAGGAAAGCTTGGCTGAAAAAAGGGCGGCTCGTGTGAGCCGCCCTTTTCTCAAGTTGTGGTGTATGTCGTGAGCTGTGAGGCCCGGATGACATGATGTGACTACATCATGCCGCCCATGCCACCCATACCGCCCATGCCACCCATGTCCGGCATGCCGCCGCCGCCGCCGTTGTTCTTCTCCGGCTTGTCGGCAACCATGGCTTCGGTGGTGATGAGCAGGCCGGCAACTGAGGCTGCATCCTGCAGAGCGTGACGCACAACCTTGACGGGGTCGATGACGCCCATCTCAACCAGGTTGCCGTACTCTTCGGTCTGTGCGTTGAAGCCGAAGCCCACGCCCTTGCCTTCAAGTACCTTGCCCACAACGATCGAGCCTTCCACACCGGCGTTTTCCGCGATCTGGCGGATCGGAGCCTGAATGGCCCGCAGCACGATGGTGATACCGGCACGCACGTCAGCATTGTCGACACTTGCGAGCACGGCATTCACAGCCTTGGTGCAAGCCAGCAGAGCCGTGCCGCCGCCGGGCACGATGCCTTCTTCAACGGCAGCGCGGGTTGCGTTCAGTGCGTCGTCCACACGGTCCTTGCGCTCTTTCACTTCCACTTCGGTTGCACCGCCAACACGCAGCACGGCAACACCGCCTGCAAGTTTGGCCAGACGCTCCTGAAGTTTTTCGCGGTCGTAATCAGATGTTGTGTCTTCAATCTGATTGCGGATCTGTGCAACGCGGGCTTCGATGTCAGCTTTCTTGCCTGAGCCATCAACAATCGTTGTATCGTCTTTGGTGATGCGCACTTTCTTGGCCGTACCGAGCATGTCCAGCGTAACGCTTTCCAGCTTGATGCCCAGATCTTCCGAGATCACCTGACCGCCGGTAAGGACAGCGATGTCCTCCAGCATGGCCTTGCGGCGATCACCGAAGCCGGGTGCCTTCACGGCAGCGATCTTGAGGCCGCCACGCAGCTTGTTGACCACGAGGGTCGCCAGCGCTTCGCCTTCAATGTCTTCTGCAATGATGAGCAACGGACGTGACGACTGCACAACAGCTTCGAGGATCGGCAGCATGGACTGCAGGTTCGACAGCTTCTTTTCGTGCAGCAGGATGTAGGGATCGTCGAGTTCGGCCACCATCTTGTCGGCGTTGGTGATGAAGTACGGCGACAGGTAGCCGCGGTCGAACTGCATGCCTTCAACAACTTCAAGCTCGGTTTCCAGCGACTTGGCTTCTTCAACCGTAATCACACCCTCATTGCCGACCTTCTGCATGGCCTGCGCGATGAGATCACCGATTTCCTTTTCGCCGTTTGCCGAGATCGTACCGACCTGAGCAATTTCCTCAGAACCTTTCACCTTTTTGGCGCGCTTCTTGAGGTCTTCGATGGCTGCTGCTGTTGCCATGTCGATGCCGCGCTTGAGGTCCATCGGGTTCATGCCCGCAGCAACGGCCTTGCCGCCTTCGCGTACAATCGCCTGCGCCAGAACGGTGGCAGTGGTTGTGCCGTCACCGGCTTCGTCGTTGGTGCGTGACGCAACTTCACGAACCATCTGGGCGCCCATGTTCTCGAACTTGTCTTCGAGTTCAATTTCCTTGGCCACCGTTACGCCGTCCTTGGTGATGCGCGGAGCACCGAACGACTTGTCGATCACCACGTTGCGGCCTTTGGGGCCGAGCGTGACTTTTACTGCGTTAGCAAGCGTATCGACGCCCTTGAGCATCTTCGCGCGTGCGTCTGCTGAAAACTTGACGTCTTTTGCCATGGTTTTCAAAACCTCCATTTAGCCGCTCGGCGCGCGATGCGCTTGCCGGGGACGGCTGTGTTTCATTCAGAATTAGTGGCTTTCGAAGTGCTGAAATGCGGCACAAAAAAAGCCGCGATCACGGGGGTGCCCGTTACGCAGCCTTCTTGGCCTTTTTTGTCACTTCGATGATGCCGAGAATGTCGCTCTCTTTCATGATGAGCAGATCCTCGCCGTCAATCTTCACTTCTGTGCCGGACCATTTGCCGAACAGCACCCGGTCGCCAGCTTTCACGTCGAGCGGCTGAACCTTGCCGCTCTCATCGCGGGCGCCAGCACCAACAGCGACGATTTCACCTTCGCTGGGTTTTTCCTTGGCCGTGTCGGGGATGATGATCCCGCCAGCGGTCTTTGCTTCTTCTTCGAGCCGACGAACGACCACCCGGTCGTGCAGGGGACGAAAACCCATGAGCTCTCTCCTCTCAAACAGGATATGGCCCCAACGGGATCAGGGCCAAAGTTCCAGTATTTTCAATGACTAAGCGGAAGGCCTGAGCCTCCACGCCGCTTTCTTGGCACTCACATCGTGTGAGTGCTAACAAGCGCACTCTGGAGATAGGCGCACGCCCCAAATCTGTCAACCAGAGGAAAGCTGATTTTTGGCAGAAAGACGCAGGTGTTTGAGCCTTTATTCGCCCGCAGCAGGAAACTGGCCAGAGGCCGTTCTGATCTGTGGGGCAGGGGCGCGGGCATGGTTGAAAACCTGTTGCCTGTGCTGCGCATACCGCCCGACTGTTGCTCGCGACGGGTCAAACTGGTCCAGCAGCGTTGCCACAAACAGGCTGACGCCCAGCAGTTCAAGCCCTTCTTCCACGCTGATGGTCAGCGCGTAATAGGCGCTCATGCGGTAGCCATTGTAGTCGAGCCAGCCGCCAAGCATCTCCATGCCCAGAGCGCCGAATACAAAAAGTGCGCCATAGATCGCAAATCTGACAAACAGGCCGCGCGGCAGATCCCTGAGCAGCGGCAACAAGACAAGGCCCAGACCGGCAACACATATGAATGCCGGTACAACCCATGCGTAAAACAGGAAACCGCCAAAGCCGAAGGCTGACCTGAGAGGATCAATCACGCCTTCATGAAAGCTGGCCGCCTCATCAATGGAAAGCACCACAAAGACAAATGCCATGATGGCCCACAAACGCCACAGCCGGTCACCAACCCGCCAGGCCTGTGCCCCCAGTGTGTAGAGCAGCAGCGCTGCCAGCAACATGGCGGATGACCCCCACCATGCGGGCACACTGTTTTCCGCATCCAGATCAAACTGCCGCAAGTCCTGCACAATCGTGTGGCCACCGACATTCAGCATGAATGCCTCGCGCGCCAGCCCGGCAGCAAAAACGGCCAGCGATACTGCAAAGATCACGTATTTTCCGGTCTGCGGATCAAGGCGCATTGGTGCGCTCCATTTTCTTCTTATTGTGAGACAGGCCGTCGGCCCGATTTGTGACCCATACAAATCGCGTGCCGCGCCTTAACCCGGTCTTTGGCCCTCGTCCTGCACAGTTGCGCAAAGGTTCAACCAGCAGGAAGCCCCCCAAATGCCTGCCATCCCTGATACACAGCACCCGCCTTTAGTGGTGCCAATGCCAGTAACCCCCGGCAAACCGGCGCAAATGCCGCTTGTTCTGGACCTGGATGGTGCGCTCATTCGCACCGACATTCTGTTTGAGACATTTGTCGCGTATGTGCGCGAAAACCCGCTGCGCCTGTTTCAGGTTGCTGCATGGGCGCTGCGGGGGCGTGCCGTTTTGAAACAAAAGCTGGCCCGTGCCGCGACACTTGATGTTGATGGCCTGCCCGTCACCGAAGATCTGGTGAGCTACGCGGCCCGCGAAGCCGCCCATGGACGCATGGTGTGTCTGGCCACAGCAACCGACCGTCTGATTGCCGACCGGATTGCCGAACGGTTCCCGTTTATCTCCAAGGTTTTTGCAAGCGACGGGGAAACCAACCTCAAATCCTCCGCCAAAGCAGCCGTGCTGACCAAAGCATTTCCCGATGGTTTTGAGTACGCAGGCGACAGCCGCGCCGACGTGCCGGTATGGCGCGCGGCGTCGCGGTCTATTGTGGTGAATCCGACGGCAGGCGTATTGCGAGCCGCGCGCACCATCCGCGAACCTGAGCAGGTGTTTGCGCGGCCCAAAACCGGCTTCAGATTTGTTGCCAAGGTTTTGCGCCTGCACCAGTGGGCCAAGAACGGACTCATTTTTGCGCCGCTGATGCTGGGCGGGTTGCTGTTTGATGCCTCCGCCTGGGTGCTGGCCGGCGCGGGCTTTCTGGCCCTGTCGCTTCTTGCTTCGGCGACCTATCTGCTGAACGATCTGTTTGACCTTGCCGATGACCGTCGCCATTGGTCAAAAAGCAAACGCCCGCTGGCATCAGGCAGGCTCAAAATCGCTCATGCCCTGTTGCTGATCCCCGCAGGCATGATGTCAGCCTATGCGATTGCCGCATGGATCGGCCCCATCGCCATCGTGTTCCTCACCGCCTATCTGGCGCTGACACTTGCCTACTCGTTCAGGCTCAAGCGTATTGAACTGCTGGATGCGGCTGTGCTCGCCACGCTGTTTACGCTGCGCCTTGGCTTCGGTGTTGCGCTCGCCAGCGTTGCCCTGTCGCCGTGGCTGCTGGTGTTTTCCATGTTCTTGTTCCTGTCACTGTCGTTTGCCAAACGCCATGTTGAAGTCACCCGCATGGAAGCACGCGGTCGCAAGGAAGCGGCCGGCCGCGGTTACAAGGCGGGTGATGGACCCATGGTGGCGATGATTGGTGCAGCGTCCGGTCTTGCTGCCGTGCAGGTGATGGTGATGTATGTCATGAACGAGGCGTACACCGCAGGCACGTACACTCAGCCCCTAATGCTGTGGGCCGTGCCGCCGATCCTGTTTTTGTGGATCGCCCGCGTCTGGCTGTTGGCCCAGCGTGGCGAACTCGACGACGACCCTGTGGCATTTGCCGTCAAGGACGGTCCAAGCCTGCTGCTGGGTGCCGTGCTGGGTATGGTCTTCCTCGCCGCGCTGTTCGGCTCACCGGTCTAGGATCGTACCAATGACTGAATGGAAACGTGTGCTGCGGTTTTTGGTGGTCGGCACTCTTGCCGCCGCCGTCAACTGGCTGGCACGCATCGCGCTTTCCGCGGCTTTTGCGCCTGCCTTGAGTTTCGAAGCCGCGGTCCTCATCGCCTACGCCATCGGCATGATGAGCGGTTTTTTGTTGTATCGCGCCTATGTGTTTCCCGAAGCTGCCTTGCCCATGCATGTCCAGGTGCGCCGCTTCGTGGCGGTCAACCTCGTGAGTGCTGCGCAGGTGTGGCTGGTGGCCGTTGTGTTATTGCGGCTTGTGTTCCCGGCGATCGGGTTTGATCTGTTCGCCGAAGCAGTTTCTCATGGTATCGCCATCGCGCTGGGCGCTGCCACAAGTTATGTGGGGCATCGGCTGGTGACCTTCAGGGCCGGGCAGCCGGCCTAGCTGTCAGGCGACGCCTGCAACCTTGAGTGCGGCCATGGTCACCAGATTGAGCGCCATCGCGTAGCCCACGAGCACGGCGAGTATCGCCCGCCACTCCTTGCGCACGGTCGGGGCGAGCAGCAGCATCGCGATCGGCAGCCAGTCCAGTGCATAGCGTTGGACATTGTACTGGCTAAAGCCGTTGGAATGATAAAACAGCGTGATGCCGCAAATTGCCGCCGCCGTGATAACGCCAATGAAGGTGATCCGGTGACGCTGCACAAACGCCAGCAGCAGCAAGAACGGGCTGGCCGCCAGTATCGACGTACCAAAATCATCAACGCCGACGATGCGCGTCACATACGGCCCGCCAAACTCGATGTGCAGCCCCTGGAAGAACATGTAAACGACGTTGAACAGCAGATAGTCCTGCGCAAACAGCCCAACATCCTTGATCCGCAGGCTGATTACATTGTCGTCGCCCGGTGCCACATCTGCGGCGATATACGCATAGCCCGTATCAAGCGGTGCCCCGAAGCGCACATAATTGTACAGGCAATAGGCGGCCACAGCGCCCAGCACCGGCAGGCCCATTTTGAGCGCGCGAACAATGCGCTCCTTGTTGATGCGAAACAGCGGCTCGTCATCATTGAGCATCAGCGCAAACAACAAGGGTGCATACAGGATGGTCATTTGGCGCGACAAAAACGCCATGCCCAGCATGGCACCAGCCAGCCACGCATTGCGTCGCTCGATTGTGGCCCAAAGCGCCATCGACACAAAAAAGAAGCCCACAAGCTGTGCGAAAAACCACACCTTGTCGCCGCGCAGCGCCACATAATAAAGCGGCGTGGCAAACACCAGCGCGATGAGCAAAATCAGTGTCCGCGTCTGGTCTGGCCCGGCGGCGGAAAACAGCCGCGACCAGATGAACGCAATCAGCAGCAGCAATGCCAGTGAAATGGGCATGAAATGCGCAAAATCCGCGCCCTGTCCGCTCGCCGCCACGAAGGGCAGCGCCACCAGCGCAGGGGCAGGCGGAAAAATAACGTAGGTCCGGCCTTCAAACGTGGCGCAGTCACCGTCAAAGCATTGGTCTGAATGCAACTGGCCCGACAACCACGAGTCCGCCAGCACTGCGTAGGAGTTGGTACCGGCTTCCTCGCTCAACACGCGCATTGCCAGCCCGGCTGATAGCGCACAGCCAAGCAACACGAGTATGGAGATCAGCAACCAATAGCGCGGCGCAGACACGGCAGGCGGCATGTAGCCGCGCTGAGCATCGTTGCTGTCGCCAGGTGCCGCATCCTGCGGTGCTGTATCCGTTGCCGTCATCAAAGTGCTCATGCAAAAAAAGCAGCCAATAGCTGCAAGATTGCAGAACACTACCGCCACGGCAGTTGCCGCCGCCTTAACGCGGTAAACGGACGGTAAGCTGAGCCGACTGTTACGCCCGCGCCTGTTTCGCGCATGTTGGCTATCCGCCTGCGTGCCTTTAAGGTTTGGGTAACCATCCGGTGCAAAACCGGCACACGAGAGGTCTCCATGTCGCAGCCTGCCAGCCGAACTACAGAACTTTCCGTCAACGCGCATATGATTGGTCAGCAGGGGTCTGCGCAGTCTCTCAACACGCCTGCGCTGGTGCTTGACCTGGATGCCTTTGAGCGCAACCTCACGCGCATGATGGAGCATTGTCATGCCGTTGGCCTTGGCCTGCGCCCCCACGCCAAAACCCATAAATCGGTTGAGATTGCCCGCCGCCAGATGAGCGCGGGCGCTGTCGGCATCTGCGTTGCCAAACTGGGCGAGGCAGAAGTGATGGGGCGCGGCGGCATTGACAGCGTGCTCATCACGTCGCCGGTCGTAAAAACTGACGGCATTCGCCGCCTCATCGCGCTGAATGGGCTCATTCCCGACCTGATGGTGACAATTGACAGTCTCGACAACGCGCAGGCGCTTGCCCGCGCCGCAGCGCCGGAACAGGGCGGACCCCGCCCCCTCAAGGTGATTGTCGATCTCGATATTGGCCTGCACCGCACCGGTATTGCGCCGGGGGAAGGAGCAGCGGAGCTTGCAGAGTTTGCGGCAGCAAGCCCCGGCCTCAAGTTCATGGGGTTGCAGGCCTATGCTGGCCATCTGATGCACGTTGCCGACTATGCCGAACGCAAAACAAAGTCCCTGGAGGCCATGGCACAGCTTGCGGCGATGCGCGAAATGCTCCGTGAACGAAGCATTTCCTGCGAGATATTGACCGGCGGCGGCACCGGCACCTGGGACATTGACCATGAGGCTGGGGTGCTGACGGACCTTCAGGCCGGCAGCTATCTGTTCATGGACACGGAATACAATGCCGTGGCCCAAAAGGATGGTGCCGCGCAGGCATTTGAAACTTCCCTCACCATCCAGACGACCGTGGTGAGTGCCAACACGCCGGGCATCGCCACAACAGATGCGGGCATCAAAAGCATGGCAACCGACCAGAAGTCATTTGTCATCCGGTCAGGCGCGCCCGACGGCACGGCGTATTTTCTGTTTGGCGATGAGCAGGGCGGGCTTGCTTTCCCTGACAAGGATACAGGACTTGCGCCGGGCAGCGTGCTCAACCTTGAAACGCCGCACTGCGACCCGACGGTCAATCTCTATGACTGCTACCACGTGGTGAAAGACGGCGCGCTGGTGGATGTGTGGCCGGTTGATACGCGCGGCAAGTCAGCATAACGCCCATGTCATACAAAATTGCTCCACTGGCTCCATGCGTATAGGAATTCTCACCGGCGGCGGCGATGTACCCGGCCTTAACCCCGCCATTCAGCAAGTCACGCGTGAAGCCTGCGCACGGGGCTGGCAGGTGGTCGGCATCCGCAATGGCTGGGCAGGTCTGCTGGGCATCAATCCGGACGATGATACAGCAAACGCACAGCATCTTATGCCGCTCGACCGCCACACGACGCGGGGCATAGATCGGTTTGGCGGCACAATCCTGCATACCGCCCGCCTGCATCCCGACACAGTGCGTGAGGCCGACATGCCCGCGTTCCTTGAGCCACAGGCTACATACGATGACCGCCGCTGGGCGGACATGACACCTCATATTCTGCGTGTGATCGACCATCTGAAGCTTGACGCGCTTGTGCCCATCGGCGGTGACGGCACGCTGGGCTATGCGGCGCGGCTGGGGGAGGAGGGGGTACCTGTGCTCGCCATTCCCAAAACCATGGACAACGATGTTCAGGGGACGGATGTCTGCATCGGTTTTCCCACAGCCATCACGCGCTCCATTCGCGCGGTGCATGAGTTGCGGGGTACGGCATCTGCGGAGGCAAGCATCGGCGTGATTGAACTCATGGGCCGACACTCAGGCGAAACAGCGTTGCTTGCGGGCTATCTGGGCTCTGCTGACCGCACCGCCATTGCCGAGGTTCCGGTTGATGTTGAGCGGCTGGCCGCGTTGCTGACGCAGGATTTGCGGGCAGGCGGGGAAGCGGGTGCCGTGATGGTGATTTCCGAAGGGGCAACGCTGGAGGGCGCGCAGGCCTCAGCAGATGATCCGGTGCGTACCGACAAGTTCGGCAACAAGCGGCTGGGTGGAGTAGGCGACACACTGGCACGTGACCTGACGCAGCGTCTGGGCGTGCCTGCTTTCTCGTTGCAGCTTGCTTACCTCATGCGCGCAGGTGCTCCCGTGTCGCAGGACAGTCTGATCGCCCGTGCCTTTGGTACGCTGGCCGTTGAACTGATTGCAGCAGGCAACACGGGTCGCATGGTCGGGCTGCAGAACGGTAAATACACCTCTGTGCCCATTGCCCGCACCGGCGAAGGCGCGTCGCAGGTGGACGTTGAACGCTACTATGAAACCGCCACCTTCATGCCGCGTATCACCCGCCCCGGCATGGGCCAGTCGCTCAGCTTTTGAGTATCCATCAGTACAAGGACGGTTTTGACCATGCGGATTGGCGTTCTGACCGGCGGCGGTGATGTGCCAGGCCTCAACCCGGCCATTCAGGCGATCACCCGCCAGGCCACACGGCTGGGCTGGGACGTGGTCGGCATCCGGCGTGGCTGGCTCGGGCTGCTCGATTTTGATCTCGACGACCCTGTGACCTCGGCCGAGAACTGGCTGATGCCGCTGACACCCAAAAGCGTGCGGGCAATTGACCGTGTCGGCGGCACTCTTCTTCAGACTTCGCGTATCAACCCCGACATAATGGCTGATCGCACAGCCCACGTGCTGGCGGTGCTCGAACACCTTGAGATTGATGCACTCATCCCGATAGGTGGCGTTGATACGCTGGCCTATGCCGCTCACCTCAGCGACCAGGGTGTGCGCCTCAACACGGTGCCCAAAACCATGGACAACGATGTGTTCGGCACCGACTATTGCATCGGTTTTTCCACCGCCATTACCCGCTCTGTTGACGCCATCAACGCCCTGCGCACACCCACCGGCAGCCATGAGCGCGTTGGCATTGTGGAGTTGTTCGGCCGCAAGTCCGGTGAGACAGCGCTGATGTCCGGCTATCTCGCCGACGCCGACCGGGTGCTGATCGCCGAGGTGCCTTTTGATATGGAAGTGCTTGCTGAAAAGCTTGAAGCGGACCGCATCGACAACCCGTCCCGCTATGCTATGGCGGTGGTCTCTGAGGGTGCGCGCATCAAGGGCTGCGACACGGTGGAGTATGGCGAAGTTGATGCGTCGGGCCAGCGGCGGTTGGGCGGCATTGGAGATGCCATCTCAGAAGAGTTCAAACGCCTGACCGGCACCGGCGTCATCTCGCAGCGCCTCGCCTATGTCATGCGGTCGGGCACCCCTGACGCGCTTGATACCATGGCCGCCCGCAGTTTTGGCGCCATGGCCGTGCAGTTGCTCGATGAGGGCAAACACGGCCTGATGATGGCGATCCGAGACGGCACCTATGAAAGTGTCAGCGGACATATCTGCGTCGAGGGAGAGCGCCGGGTCGATGTGGATGCGCTCTATGATGCTCAGCAGTATCGTCCGCGTATTCAGCACATAGACGGGAGACCCATGTTTTTGGGCTGATGACCTGACCTCAAAGGAAACCACCTAATGAAAATGCTTCAAAAACTGCTCCCAGCCCTGGTGGTGCTTGCGCCAGCTTTGGCGCTCGCCGCAGACATCACCCATCACTCGTCCGGCGCATTTGAAGGTCAGAACCTGCCCTTCACTGAAGCCGTTGAAGCCCACGGCCTGGTCTTTCTGTCCGGCCAGATCGGTGTCAAACCCGGCACGCTGGAGCTGGTCGAAGGCGGCATTGAAGCGCAGGCCCGCCAGACCATGGACAATATCAGCGCGACGCTTGAAGCGGCCGATCTCACCTTTGCAGACATCATAAAATGCACAGTCATGCTCGCCGACATGGCTGACTGGCCAGCCTTCAACGCGGTGTATGTGGATTATTTTGAGGCCCCATACCCGGCCCGCTCAGCCTTTGGCTCAAACGGCCTTGCACTGGGCGGCGCGTTGGAAGTGGAGTGCATTGCTGCGCACTAAGAAGCAGGTAACAAAGCAACCAGGCCTACTTTTTGTCCAACTCTGCGGCTTCCGCCAGCATCTCCGGCAGGCCGATCGTTTCGTTGTACCCCTGAAACGTCACCCGGTCTTCGCTGTCCGGCAATTTGCCGTGTGCCAAAAGTGTTCCGTATACGTCCTGCAGGCGTTTGGTGACGGCCAGAAGCGCTGTCACCGGGAAAACAGCTATCCTGTACCCCATCTGCTCAAGCTCTTTGGCAGTGAGGTAGGGCGTTTTGCCGTCCTCCACCATGTTGGCGATCAGGCAGGTATCTGGAAAAGTCTCGCAGATTTTGACCAGTTCCTTTTCTGAGCGGGGTGCTTCAACAAACAAGATATCGGCGCCGGCGGTGAGATATGCCTCGGCGCGTTTCAACGCATCTTTCATGCCGTTCATGGAGCGTGCGTCGGTGCGGGCCATGATCTTGAAGTCGGTGCTGTCGCGGGCATCGACAGCGGCGCGGATTTTTGCCGCAGCGTCAGCCATTGGCACCACTTCCTTGTTTTCCATGTGGCCGCAGCGCTTTGGAAACACCTGGTCTTCAAGCTGAATGCACGCGGCCCCCGCGCTTTCATAAAGGCGTGTCAGGCGCGCTGCATTGAGCGGGCCACCATGACCGTTGTCGCCATCGGCGATCAGCGGTGCGGGTGTGGCTGACGCTGCCAGCGCGCGCACGCGGTCTGCCATTTCCGTGGCGCTCATCAGGCCAATATCCGGCACACCAAGCGTTGAACCCGCAGCGCCAAAGCCCGTCATGTACACACACTCAGCGCCTGCCTGCATGGCTACCTTTGCCGACAGAGCGTCATAGGCACCCGGTGCCACAAGAATGCCTTTGCGCTTGAGGCGGCGGGACAGGGTTTTGGCGGCAGTTGTCATGGGCGATGCCTTCGGCTTCAGGTGGGGGCGGGCAGGGCAGATATTCAGTGCTTGATGATTTATCAGCGCGCCCATGTCTGATAGCGTTTGCAACCCCGTACCGGCAAGTGGTGCCGGGCTATTGAAGCGGCGGGCGTAGGGCGCGGGAGCACACCACCATGACACCCCCAGACGATTTTGGACCTGACGCAGGCAAAAGTGCTGCAACGCCAAACGACCTTGACGCGTTCTGGATTCCGTTCACGCCCAACTCAGAGTTCAAGCAGCGCCCGCGTCTCGTGGCGCGTGCAGAAGGCATGTATTACTACACGCCAGAAGGTCGTCCTATTCTTGATGGTACGGCAGGCTTGTGGTGCGCCAACGCGGGCCATTGTCGGCCGCAAATCGTGGCAGCTATCCAAAAGGCGGCGGCTGAACTTGATTTTGCCCCATCGTTTCAGTTTTCCCATCCCAAGGCGTTTGAGCTGGCGTCGCGCATCGCGTCATTGGCACCGGGCAAGCTCAACCACGTGTTTTTCGGCAATTCAGGATCTGAAGCTGATGATACGGCGCTGAAAATCGCACTCGCCTATCACCGGGCAAAAGGCGCGGGCACCCGTACGCGCCTGATTGGCCGCGAGCGCGCCTATCACGGCACGGGCTTTGGCGGTATTTCGGTAGGTGGCATGGTGCTCAACCGCAAATGGTTTTCGGGTGCCATGTTGCCGGGCGTCGATCATCTGCCCGCCACCTATTCGCGCGACCATCAGGCGTTTACCAAAGGACAACCTGAATGGGGCGCACATCTGGCGGATGATCTGGAGCGGCTGGTGGCGCTGCATGATGCCTCCACCATTGCCGCCGTCATCGTGGAGCCCATGGCAGGTTCCACCGGCGTACTGCCGCCGCCTGTAGGCTATTTGCAGCGCCTGCGCGACATCACCCGCAAGCACGGTATTCTGCTCATTTTCGATGAAGTGATTACCGGCTATGGGCGGCTTGGGGCGGCCTTTGCCGCTGAGCGCTTTGGCGTTGTGCCCGACATGATTACCTTTGCCAAAGGTGTCACGTCGGCGTCGGTGCCCTTGTCGGGCGTTATCGTCACCGAAGACATCTACGATACGTTTCAGGACAGCGTGGCCGGTGCAGACCATGCCATTGATCTGTTTCATGGCTACACATACTCAGCCCATCCACTGGGCTGCGCTGCTGGGCTTGCCACACTTGATCTGTACAGGGACGAAGGGCTGTTTGAACGCGCCGCTGCCATGGAAGACATGTGGGCAGACGCGGTGATGAGTCTGCGTGACCATCCACTGGTTGAAGACATCCGTCAGCTTGGTCTGACGGCTGCTTTTGACCTTGCACCGGTTGCAGGCACGCCTGCCAAGCGCGGCTTTGACGCCATGCGGGCTGCCTTCCACGACCATGACCTGATGGTGCGCGCCAGCGGTGACACAATCTGCTTGTCACCGCCGTTGATTGTGAGCCAAAGCGAAGTGGGCGACATTGTGGCACGCACCCGCAAGGTATTCGATCAGGTGTCGTCAAAAACCTAATCAGGGCAGTGGGTTGGGCCATCACGCGGGTGTTACCAAAAATCGGGTGGGGCGGACTTGTGCAGGCTCAGGTGCAAAACCATATGTCGGCCACACCCGGATTTCCCCTGTGCCAGTCAGCATCCCCCCTCCCCTCTGGCCTGCACGGGCCCGGGCTTTGAACCCGGTGGCACTTGACCTGCCACCGGGTTCTTTTTTTGCGACGCGGGAGCTTGTTAGCCGCCGGTAATGGTGGCTCCGCCATCAATCGTCATCGTTTGGCCAGTCATGAAGGCGCCTGCGTCGGACGCCAAAAACACCGCCGCGCCGGCAATCTCGTCGGGAATGCCAATGCGCTTGAGGGCAGAGCCGGATGTGGAGGCCTTGAGAATGTTTTCATCGTCCCACAGCGCCTTGGCGAAATAGGTTTTGATGAGCCCCGGCGCGATGGCGTTGGCGCGGATGCCTTTGGCGCCATATTCAACGGCCAGATTGCGTGCCAACTGCATGTCAGCCGCCTTGGAAATGGCATAGGCCCCCAGAATGGGTGAACCCTTGAGTCCGCCGATGGATGAGATGATGGTAATCGACCCGTCGCCGCGCTCCAGCATCTGCGGCAGCACCATGTTGCACAGCCAGTGGTTGGACTTGATGTTGACGTCCATCACCTTCTGGAATGCTTCGTCGGGAATATCTGCCGACGACCCAAAATAGGGGTTCACGGCCGCATTACATACCAGCGCATCAATCCGGCCAAAGGCCTTCATTGTGGCGTTGACCAGTTTTTGAAGTTCTTCCTTGTGGGAAATATTGCACGGGATGGCCACCGCCGTGCCGTCGCCGTGGGCGGCGTTGATTTCTGCGGCCACAGCATCGCACGCATCGGCCTTGCGGCTTGAGACCACAACTTTTGCGCCGTGCTCCGCCATGCGCTTCACAATCGCTTCGCCGATGCCTTTGGTGGAGCCGGTGACGAGCGCCACCTTGCCGGTGAGATCAAACAGAGACATGGAACAATTTCCTCCTGGTTTTTTGTTTTGCAGCACTCCCGCGCCATGCCGTGCTAGTCTGCGGCATAGTGAGAAGCGGATTTGCTGCGTTTCCTGCGGTTTTCGGATCGACATATACCAGATCACGCGTCCACGGGGAGCAGGCATCGGACAGCCATTCAGGTTGTATTCATGCAGCAGCGATGACGCTGATACACTTACGGGGTGAATGGGGAGCATGTTGCGCCAGGGCGCAACCACCGTTCAGCCGATTTTGGATTTTGCGCCCCGCCGGGGCCGCTACAAAGGACGGGACACATCATGAAAAGAGCAATGGCATTGGTCGCCGCGAGTGCATTCGTACTCGCCGCGTGCACGACGGATCCTTATACGGGTGAACGCCAGGCCTCCAAGGCGGGCATCGGCGCGGGCATTGGCGCAGCGGTTGGCGCCTTGGGCGGCGCGCTCATCGGCGGCGGCGACACCCGCACCCGTGTATTGATTGGCGCAGGCGTCGGCGCGCTGGCCGGTGGCGGCATTGGCTACTACATGGACCGCCAGGAAGCCCAGCTTCGTGATCGCCTGCGCGCATCCGGTGTGAGTGTCACGCGCGTGGGGGACAATATCATCCTCAACATGCCCTCCAACATCACGTTCGCTGTGAACCAGTCCGACATTCAGCCGGGCTTTTACGAGGCGCTGAACTCAGTTGCCATCGTGCTCGAAGAATATGACCAGACGTTGGTAGATGTGCTTGGCCACACGGATTCAACCGGCAGCGACCAGTACAACATCGACCTGTCGCTGCGCCGCGCAAGCTCGGTTGGCCAGTATCTGGTGAGCCAGGGCGTGGATAGTCGCCGCCTGCTGGTGCAGGGATTTGGCGAACAGCGCCCGGTTGCTTCCAACGATACGGAAGCAGGCCGTGCCGCCAACCGGCGCGTGGAAATCCAGATTTCCCCGCTGCGCGCAACCTCGTCGCTTGATGCAGGCAACACCGCGCTGTAGCCCTGCGCCCGTCTGACACAAACAAAAGGCCCGGCCGCTTTTCGCAGCCGGGCCTTTTTGCATGTGACCCCGACCCAAAAAATTGTTACCCGGCCCTGATCCGGGATCCAGAGCCGCGGGCGCGCGCTCAGGCGTCGTCCAGTACCAGCCGCAAGTCACGCAGCAGATCATCCGACATTGGCGTTACCTTCGGGCCGAAACTCTTGATGAATGAGCCATCCGGTCCGACCAGCAGCTTGTGAAAGTTCCAGCCGGGCACAGCCTCGTCACCGCCTTCGGCCGCCGCCCATTTGTAAAACGGGTGTGCATCACCGCCGATCACCTTCTGTTTGGCGGTCATCGGAAAATCCACCGAATACGTGGCCGTGCAAAAATCGTGAATCTCGGCCTCCGTGCCGGGTTCCTGCGCACCAAAATCGTTGGACGGCACACCAAGTACCACCAGCCCACGATCCTTGTAGCGCTCCGCAAGACGTTGCAGGTCGCCATATTGCGGCGTGAACCCGCATTCGCTGGCCGTGTTCACCACCAGCAGCGTCTGGCCTTTGAAATCGGCAAGATTGATATCGCCGCCGGTGATGGCGGAAAAACTGAAATCATGAGCGCTCACGGGCAATCATCCTTTGTGGGCAATGCAAGCGGGGTTTGTAGCAGATTTTGCTCTGCTGTTCTCAAATCGCGTGAAGCTGCGTTATGTGCGCCCGGTGATATGGGGCAGCAGTGCGTGAAGGTCGCTGTGCCGGACGCCGTGGCGTGTTAGGGCATCGGCTGACAGTCTTACATAATCAGCGGCGCGTCCCTTACGTCCAAGACCGGTGTTCAACCGCCGCAGAAAGTCGCCCCGTGGCTGCGCTGTCCGGAACCGTCCGTTAGTCGGGTGTGCCAAATAGGTGAGTGCACTCACGCGGTCGCCACCGGCCAGCCGGGCTGGCACCATTGCCGCCAGATAGGCCCATTCGCGCCGGGAAAGAGCGGGCAAGGCGTCGGCAGCCTGTGCCTCGGTGAGCAAGAACGCCACGCCCTCAACAGTGCCGCCGGGGTGCAGACCCGCCGCAAGCCCCGGCCGCGATGACCAGCCATAGGAAGTGGTGGCAATCATGCTCATGCGGCGGTGCCAGCCTGTGACACGTGCGCGTTCAGCCCGCACATACTCAAACCCCGGCTCCCACATCAAGGAGCCATAGCCGAATATCCAAAGCCCGGCGGGGCTGATGGGTGGGGAGCGGTGTCGCATGGGCCGGCAGATTAAAGGCCGCGCGGCGGTTGCGTAAATGGGTAGCGCGCGCGCCGCACATGATTTTGTGGTTAACACTTTGTCAAAGAGTGGCAGCGAAACTGGCAGTTAAACGACCAAAGCTGCGCGCGGTGGCGCACCGATAAGGACTGTCTCACGCCCATGCCGTCCCGTTTCAACAACGGCCTGATCTTCGCGTCTTATGCCATGATTATCACTGGCATGACGGTGGCGTTGCATCGCGCGGCGGGTGTCGAGCTGTCGTCTGCGATTCTCATTGGTGCTGTCGCCTTGCTGTTTGCCGGGCAGGTCCACGCGCTGGCGGGACGCATTTTTGAGCGCACCACGTCAGACGCTGAGTTGCGCGGCCTGCGTGCCGTGACCGCCTCCATGAGTCGCGACCTTGAAATCATGCGCGAGCAGGTGGCTGAACTGGAAACCGCGCTGGATACTCAAACCTCGTTGCGCAACGAACAACTGTCATCGGAAGTGCGCCTCGTTGAAACGCTGGTCAAGGGGCTGGCTGAAAGTGTCGAGGCCGGAATGGGCGGGGGCACAAGCGCGCCCGCAAAACCTTCACGCCGCGCGGGTGATCGGGTATCGCCGCCCGTCGCCGATCAGACACTGCTGCCGCTCAGCAATGCCGACGCGAAGGCTGTCACCGAAGGCGAAATGATCGAGACCATTCGCGCGTCGCTCGAAGCAAACCGCGTTGACCTTTATCTTCAGCCCATTGTCACCCTGCCGCAGCGGCGCATACGGTTCTATGAAGGCCTCACGCGCCTGCGCGGCAGTGAAGGCGAAATCATCATGCCCGGCGACTACATGCGCGTGGCAGAACCCGCCGGCATGATGCCGGTGGTGGATAATCTTTTGTTGTTCCGCTGCGTGCAGGTGGTGCGCCGACTGGTGGCACGCAATCGCGAAATTGGCGTATTCTGCAACATCTCCGCGCACTCGCTATTGGACTCCGAGTTCTTTCCGCAATTCGTTGAGTTCATGGAGCACAATGCGGATCTGACAAAGCATCTGTATTTCGAGTTCTCGCAGGCCGCCGTTGATGGGCTCGGCCCGATCGAAAAAGCCAGCCTCGAAGCCCTTCACGCGCGCGGTTTCCGTTTTTCTCTTGATCACGTGCGCCGTCTCGACATGAACCTCAGCGACCTCTACGACGCAGGCTTCCGCTATGTGAAAGTGCCTGCCCCGCTGTTGCTGGGAGATTTGCGCGGCACCGGCTCCCTGGTGCGTGCCGACGACATCAAGGCGCTGTTTGAGCGCAATGGCCTCGACCTGATCGCCGAGCGCATCGAAGACGAACGCGCTGCTGTGGGCGTGCTTGATCTCAACATCAACTATGGTCAGGGATTCCTGTTCGGGGAGCCGCGTGCGGTGCGGGAGGACGCGCTCTCCGCCCCTGCTGATCCCAAAGCCAACGCTGCCGAAGAACTGCGGATGGCCCGCGTCTCATAGGTAATGCTGCTTGACGAAATAAGGTGCGCAGGATACGCCGCGCGACATGTCAGCATCATTTCCGGTTTCCACCAAACTCATTTCCGATCTGTCGCAAATTGCGCCCGACTATGACGCGATCCTGTGCGATGTGTGGGGCGTAATCCATAATGGCCAGCGCCCGCATGACGCAGCCTGCGCCGCTCTGGCCCGGTTTCGGCGCGAGCGGGGGCCGGTCATTCTCGTCTCCAACTCGCCGCGTCCGGTGGAAGGCATTCCCCCTCAACTCGCCACTATAGGTGTGCCGGAGGATGCCTGGGACGCCATCGTCACATCAGGTGATGCAACACGCATGATGGTGAAGGAAGGCGATTTCGGCAGCCGCTGCTTTCACTTGGGACCGCAGCGCGACCATTTGCTGTTTGAGGCAATGAATGTCACCCGGTCAGGTGATGCGGAGGCACCCGCAGACTTTATCATCTGCACCGGCCCGTGGGACGACGAGACGGAAACAGCAGAGGATTACCGCAGTCTGTTTGCCGGACTCATATCCCGCAAGCTGCCGATGATCTGCGCCAACCCTGACCTTGTCGTGGAGCGTGGTGACAGGCTGATTACCTGCGCGGGGGCGCTGGCAAAGCTCTATGGCGATATGGGCGGCACGGCGCACTACGCAGGCAAGCCGCACCCGCCGATTTATCGGCTGGCCCGCGAGATGCTGGCAAATCTGGGCGTGCAGCAACCGCCCGACGCATGGAACCGCGTGTTGTTTATCGGCGATGGATTGCCGACAGATATTCCCGGCGCACAGGCGCAGGGGCTTGATGCCCTGTTCATTACGTCAGGTATTCATGCGGGCGAGTTTGGGTCAGACCCGGATCATCCCGATGCGGACAAACTCACAGCCGTGCTGTCGCGCGCAGGGCTTTCGCCGCAGCATGCCATGCCACGTCTTGTCTGGAAATAAACGCGACGGGTAAACCCGGCCTAGAACTCGCCGATCACCGCTTCGATCTTGCTCTTCAGCGTGCCTGCGTTGAAGGGCTTCACGATGTAGTTGTTCACGCCAGCCTTTTTGGCGGCAATCACGTTTTCGGTTTTTGATTCAGCGGTAATCAGGATGAACGGAGTGGGCTTGAGCGTTTCATCGCTGCGCACTTCCTTCAACAACTGGTAGCCGGTCATCGGCTCCATGTTCCAGTCAGAAATAACCAGGCCGTAGCCGCGCTGTTTCATCTTGGCCAGGGCTTCGGTGCCATCGGCTGCTTCATCAATGTCCTGAAAACCAAGCTGCTTCAGGAGATTACGGATAATGCGGATCATGGTCTTGTAGTCATCGACCACCAGAACCGGCATGGACATGTTCACAGCCATTTTTCTGCCTCAGCTTGCTCAATCTGTACGTGCAATTTCTCTGCACCCATCGGCAAAGTAGAGCGCTGGCTTTGAAAAACCGTTAACGCGCAGCATTTGTGCGCAATTCCGGCGTAACCATGATAATTTGTCATTTGGTCCGGGCATCTCGCTCAGGCCCGCGTATGCGGCACTTGACGGATCAGGACCGGGTGCCTAGGTGGACGCGGCCCGAATGTCCGCGCCTCACGTCTCAATATCGAAATCTCAGGGAAAGCCACGCCCCCGTCATGCGGATACTGCGTCATTACAACAAAGTGCCTGATGCAGCGCGCGGTGCCGTGGTGGCCATCGGCAATTTCGATGGCGTGCATCTTGGCCACCAGGCAGTGATTGCGCAGGCCCGCGAGACGGCGCGTGAGCTGGGTGTGCCCCTGGCTGTTCTGGTATTCGAGCCACATCCGCGCCAGTTCTTTGCGCCGGAGGCGCCGTTTTTCCGCCTGTCGTCATTTCGCGCCAAGGTTGCGCTGCTGGCCGGTGAAGGCGTGCAAATCGTCTTTGCCCTGCCGTTTGACGCCGACATGGCAGTTCTCACAGCACCGGATTTTGTCACCGACGTTCTGGTGCGCGGCATGGGTGCCGTGCAGGTGGTGGTCGGCTACGATTTTTGTTTCGGCAAAGGGCGCGCCGGTGACATTTCGGTGCTGCGCTATATGGGCGAGATGGAAGGCTTTGGTGTCACGGTTGTGTCAGCCAAAGGCGCGCGTGACGGCGAGGTGTTTTCATCAACCCGCATCCGCGATGCCCTGAGTGAGGGCAGGGTGGGGGACGCCGCCGCCATGCTGGGCCGCCCCTGGTTCATTGAGGGCAGGGTGCTGGATGGCGACAAACGCGGTCGGACCATCGGCTTTCCCACCGCCAATGTGCCCCTGGATGGTCTGGTGACGCCGAAGCTGGGCGTTTATGCGGTTGAGGTGGAAATAGAAGACGGGCCCCATGCGGGCACTTACAAGGGCGTGGCCAATCTGGGCAGGCGGCCGACCTTCAATAAAACCGACGTTTTGCTTGAAGTGAATCTGTTTGATTTTGCCGGCGACATCTATGGCGCGCATCTTCGCGTATCGCTGATAGACTTCATCCGCCCCGAGCAAAAGTTTGATGGTCTGGACGCTCTCAAGGCGCAAATTGCCAAAGATGCATCCACCGCGCGCGCCGTGCTGGGCGGATAGGCGGCCCAAAGGCTTTGCGCCGCCTGAATCGCACTGCTACAAGCATGTCATGCAGTGGATACCATCACGATTTGGCGGGCGAATTATCAGCCCGGTCCGGGGTTGATGCAGCCGTCAAGGCGCGTCACGGCCGGATCGGGGCTTTAATACCCAAACATTTCCCTCACGTCCTGCGCCTTCGGCCCGTCCGGCACCCGCCGGCACATCCTCAAGGCCCCTATCGAGCCCCTGAGACACATGTCTGAAACACCCGACTACCGCCCGACACTGTTTTTGCCGCAAACCGAGTTTCCCATGAAGGCGGGGTTGCCCGCGCGTGAGCCGGAGCTTCTGGCGCGCTGGGCCGAACTTGATCTGTATGCCCGGCTGCGCGAGGCGCGCAAGGGCGCTGAGGTGTTCAGCTATCACGACGGTCCGCCCTATGCGAACGGCAACCTGCATATGGGCCACGCCCTCAACAAGATATTGAAGGATATGGTGTGTCGTTCCCAATCGCTGCTGGGTCGCGACGCGTCCTTCGTGCCCGGCTGGGACTGTCACGGTCTGCCGATCGAGTGGAAGGTTGAGGAGAAATACCGCAACGCCGGCAAAAACAAAGACGAAGTGCCGGTGCTTGAGTTTCGGCGCGAGTGCCGCGACTTTGCCGCCCACTGGGTGGATGTGCAGCGTGAAGAGTTCAAGCGGCTGGGCATTCTGGCCGATTGGGATCGTCCGTACACCACCATGTCAAACGATGCCGAAGCGGCCATCGTTACCGAGTTCCTGAAGTTTGCCGTGTCCGGCGCGCTGTATCGCGGCTCCAAGCCCGTGATGTGGTCCACCGTTGAAAAAACTGCGCTGGCGGAAGCCGAGGTCGAGTATCACGACCACAATTCGCCCACCATCTATCTGGCGTTTCCCGTGCAGCGGTCCAAAAGTCCGTTTCTTGCGCCGGACCACGACAAGCGCCAGCCGCATCTGGTGATCTGGACCACCACCCCGTGGACCATCCCAGCCAACCGCGCCATCGCCTATGCGCCGGACATGAGCTATGTGCTGCTTGAGGGTGGCCACGACGGCCCGCGCGGCCTTGAGCGAAAATCCTATGTGATTGCAGAACCGCTGCTGGAAGCCTTCCTCAAGGACACCGGCCTCGACCAACCACAGATTGTCACAACCCTCAAGGGCACCGACCTTGAAGGAACCGTATGTGCGCACCCGCTGCGCGGGCAGGGCTATGACTACGATGTGCCCGCATTGGCAGCTGACTTTGTAACCGACGAACAGGGCACGGGCTTCGTGCATGTCGCCCCCGGTCATGGTCAGGACGACTATGTGCTGGGCATGAAGCACGGCATTGAGGTGCCGCACACAGTCTCTGAAGATGGCAGCTACTATGATCATGTGCCGCTGTTTGCGGGCAAGACCGTGCTGCGCCCCAACGGCAAGGATGGCGATGCCAACAAGAGCGTGATGGAAGCCCTGCGCGCGACAGGCCATCTGGTGGCGTCCGGCAGGCTCCAGCATTCCTACCCGCATTCATGGCGTTCAAAAGCGCCGCTCATTTTCCGCAACACGCCGCAGTGGTTCATCTCCATGGAGCATGATGACCTGCGCAAGAAGGCGCTTGCAGCGATTGATGCGGTTGAGTGGTTCCCTGAGCGCGGCCAGGCCCGCATCCGCGCTATGGTGGAAAGCCGGCCTGACTGGGTGGTGTCGCGCCAACGCGCCTGGGGCGTGCCGTTGACGATTTTTGTCAACAAAGACACCGGCGACGTATTGCGCGACGACGCTGTGAATGCGCGCATCCATGAAGCTGTTGCCATGCGCGGCTGTGATGCCTGGTACGACACTGACCCGCAGGTGTTTCTGGGCGAAGCCTACAAATCCGACGACTACGATCAGGTGATGGACATTCTGGACGTGTGGTTTGATTCAGGCTCCACCCACGCTTTTGTGCTGGAAGACCGCGAAGACCAGACATGGCCCGCCACGTTGTATCTTGAAGGCTCGGACCAGCACCGCGGCTGGTTCCAGTCGTCGCTGCTTGAAAGCTGCGGCACCCGCGGCGTTGCGCCCTATCAGCAGGTTGTGACCCACGGGTTCATTCTGGACGAGACCGGCAAGAAAATGTCGAAGTCCGGCAAGAATGCCATGTCACCGGAAAAAATCATTCAGCAGTCCGGCGCCGAGATTTTGCGCATCTGGGTGGCAAGTTCCGACTATCAAAACGACCTTGTGGTCGGCCCCACCATCATCAAGGCGTGTACGGAGAGTTATCGCAAGCTGCGCAACACGGTGCGTTTCCTGCTTGGCAATCTCGCAGGCTTCGATGATGCGGAGCGGGTGAGCGTGGCCGACATGCAGGCGGCACCAGAAGCCGACGGGCTGGGGTTGGAGCTGTTCATTCTCCACCGCCTGTCGGAGCTGGATGCCACCGTGCGTCAGGGCTATGAGACCTACGACTTCACCCGCGTGTTCCATGCCCTCACCAATTTCTGCGTCACTGAACTGTCAGCGTTCTATTTCGACATCCGCAAGGACGCGCTGTATTGCGACGCTCCTGACAGCCTGCGTCGCCGCGCTGCGCGAACGGTGATGGACGAGGTGTTTTCGTGCCTCACCGCGTGGCTTGCGCCGGTGCTGTCGTTCACCATGGAAGAAGCCTGGCTGTCGCGCTTCCCTGACGAAAAAGGGTCCGTGCATCTGCGCACGTTCCCGGACGTGCCGGAAGATTGGCGCAATGCGGATCTGGCAAGCCGCTGGCAGCGTCTGCGCCAGTTCCGCCGCGTGGTAACCGGAGCGCTTGAAGTTGAACGCCGCGAAAAGCGCATCGGTGCAAGCCTTGAGGGTGCGCCACATGTGTACGTAACAGACGACGCCATTCGCGCGGCGCTGGGCGATGTACCGCTGGATGATCTGTGCATCACCTCTGACCTTACCGTCATGCCTGCGGGCGCGTCCGTTCCCGATGGCGCGTTCTCCCTCGACGACGTTCGCGGTGTGGCGGTCATGCCGGTGCACGCGCAGGGTGAAAAATGCGCCCGCTGCTGGAAGCTGCTGCCAGACGTGGGCAGCAACCCGCATCACCCGCAAACGTGCTCACGGTGCGCAACCGCTGTTGCCGCGTGTTCTCAAACGGCGAGCGCGTGACCATGATTGAGTGGCTCAAACGTCATGCGCGGGACGCGGTAACGTCTGTCAAAAACCCCGAACAGCATTTCAGGTCCGGCATCATTCTGGCGGTTGTGCTGGCGGTGGTCGATCGCCTCAGCAAATGGGCAATCCTGTATTGGGTTGATCTGCCCGCACGCCAGAAAATCACCATCACGCCGTTCTTTGATCTCACAATGGTGTGGAACCCCGGCATCAGCTATGGCCTGCTGCCGGCGAACTCGGCTTGGGCGGTGGCAGTGCTGGTGGTGTTTGCGCTCACAGTCGTTGTTGCGCTTGTTGTCTGGTTGTCACGTATTGAGCACAGGTTGCTGGCGGTTGCCGTTGCCATGGTCATCGGCGGGGCCGTCGGCAACGCCTATGATCGGGCCATTTACGGGGCCGTGGCAGACTTTTTCAGCTTCCATGCCTTTGGCTATTATTGGTACGTTTTCAACGTGGCTGATGTAGCCATCGTTTTTGGTGTAGTGTTGCTCATATGGGACTCGGTCTTTGGTCCCTCTGCGCAAAGTGAGCGCGACAAACGATCCTGAGCCCGCGCGCGGGCGGTCAGGCAAATCCGTTGGGTTAATGAGTGCCCCTTTTCCCCGGTGGCGCGGCACAAGAGTGAGAGTGAAGCACGTGACACAGGTTATTGGTTTTTCAGGTTCACGCCTCAAAGGGCTGTTTGCTGCCATTTTTGCTGCCGGATTTCTCGCAGGCTGCGGTGGCGGCGTTGAGGATGCGCTGGGCCTTGGCAAGAACCCGCCCGATGAGTTTGCGATTGTCACCAAGGCCCCGCTCGCCATTCCGCCGGACTTCTCCCTGCGCCCGCCTGTGCCCGGCGCACCCAACCGGCAGGCCCGCTCGGCGCAGGAAATTGCCGCCAGCGCGCTATACCCGAACCGCAGCACCATTCCCGGCAGCGCCGTTTCCGGCAGCGCGGGCGAAGTAGCCCTGCTTGAAGGCGCAGGTGCGACCAATGCCAGCCCGGAAGTGCGTCGTCTGATCGAGAACGAATACCAGTCGCTGATCGAGGCGGACCGCAGCTTTGCCGACCGCATCATTTTCTGGCAGGATCGCACGCCCCAGCCCAGTGCCGTTGATGCCCAGGCTGAAGCCCAGCGCCTGCGCCAGAACGATGCTCTGGGGGAACCTGTGACCGAGGGCGAAACGCCGCGCATTGAACCAAAGCAGGATCGTGGCCTGCTTGAAGGTATCTTCTAGTCACCTTGCTTGCGGCCATCGGCGCCGGTCCCACTTCACCCATTTTTGAACCAGCGCTGCCCCGTGGCGGTAGTCGCATCTTCACGTTTGCGCCACACTCCCGCAGGATACTGAACTTGAATCTCTCCTATCCTCAACCGGACCTTTAGCCTCATGCGCTCAACGTTGCATCTGTCATCCGCCCTTATGCTTTGCCTTGCCATGCCCTTGCTTGTGGCCTGCGGTGAAGACACACCGGCCCCTGGCGACGATGCACAGGTGCCCGCAGTTGACGCTGTTCAGTCTGCGGCTGTTCAGTCTGCGGCTGTTCAGGATGCGCTTCCGCCGCAGCAATACGTGCCCCGTCCCGACGGCGAGGAGCGGGTGGTGGAGGCCACCGGCCAGCCGATCCCCGAAAGTTTCACTCTCGACAACGGTTTGCAGGTCGTCGTCATAGAGGATCGCCGCGCGCCTGTGGTCACCCATATGGTGTGGTATCGCGTCGGCTCTGCTGATGAACCGCGCGGCAAATCCGGCATAGCTCACTATCTTGAGCATCTGTTGTTCAAGGGCACTGAAAAGTTTCCCCAGGGTGAGTTCTCGGCCCTGGTTGCCCGCAATGGCGGCCGTGAAAACGCCTTCACTTCCTATGATTACACCGGCTATTTCCAGCGCGTGGCGCGGGACCGGCTGCCACTGGTGATGGAACTTGAAGCCGATCGCATGACCGGCATCGTCCTGACGCCTGAAAACACCCTGTCTGAGCGCGATGTCATTCTCGAAGAGCGGTCGGCACGGATCGAAAACGACCCCGGTGCCCTGTTGGCCGAGCAGATGAACGCGCTGCTTTACCTGTCGCATCCCTATGGCACGCCGATCATCGGCTGGGAGCACGAAATGGCCGCGCTGACCTATCAGGACGCGCTGGACTTTTACCGGACCTATTATGACCCCGCGAATGCCACGCTCATTGTGGCGGGCGACATCAATGCCGCGGAACTGTTTCCCCTCGCTGTTGAGTTTTATGGTGCTGTTCCCAGCAAAGGCGACATGCCTGATCGCGTGCGCCCGCAAGACCCGCCCCAGCGCGCGGCCCGCCGGGTGATCCTTGAAGACGCCCGCGTCGAGCAGCCTTACATGCGCCGCGCCTATCTTGCCCCCAGCTACGCCAATGGCGCGCCAGGCGAGGCAGAGGCTCTGGATGTGCTCAGTGAAATTATCGGCGGTGGTGCCACGGCCCGCATCTACAAGTCGCTGGTGGTCGATCAGAAAATCGCCGTCAATGCCAGCGGCTGGTACATGGGCTCATCACTGGATGATGGTTCTATCGGCTTTTTCGCCATTCCCGCAGAGGGCGTCAGCCTGGAGGCGGTGGAAGAAGCCATAGACGCTGAAATCGCCACGCTCATAGCTGATGGCGTTACGCCCGAAGAAGTGGAGCGTGCCCGGCGCACCCTGGTTGCGGACGCAATTTTTGCGCAGGACAGCCAGCAGACCATGGCGCGCTCTTATGGCGTTGCAGTCTCAACGGGCCTTACCGTTGAACAAGCCGCCACATGGCCCGATCGGGTGCTGGCCGTCACTGCAGAAGATGTCACCGCCGCCGCCCGAAAATATCTGCTCAAGGAGCGCTCGGTTACAGGCCTGCTGACACGCCCGGAGGAGCGCTCATGACCGCGCGCCGAACCCTGACTACTGCAACATTGCTTTGTGCGGCCCTGGCGCTGGCACTGTTTGTCACCATGCGGCCCGCGGCTGCATTTGAGATTGAGCCTGTCACCGGCCAAAGCGGCATCACGTCATGGCTGGTGTCGGAAGACGCTGTGCCCATCGTGGCGCTTGAGGTGTTGTTCCATGCAGGCTCTCATCTGGACCCTGAGGGAAAGGCGGGCCTAGCCGACATGACCGCCAACCTGATGACGGAAGGGGCGGGCGACCTCGACAGTCAGGCGTTTGCAGCGCGCCTGCGCGACCTCAACGTGTCGCTGTCTGTCTCGGCAGGTCGCGACACCATCCAGATTCAAATGCGAACCTTGTCGCAGAATGTCGAGGAAGCCTTCGAGCTGGTGCGCATGGCCCTGCTTGAACCGCGCTTTGATGATACGGCTATCGCGCGCGTGCGTGCCCAGTCGCTTGCGGGCCTTGCCCGTGACGCTGAAGACCCGGACACCGTGGCCTATCGCACGTTCTTTGCAGACGTATTTGCAGGTCACCCTTATGCGTCGTCGCCCTCCGGCACGCCTGACAGCATTGCGGCCATCACCGCCGACGACCTGCGGGCCTATGCAGCGCAGGCGTTTGCCCGCGACAACATCAGCGTCGCCGTTGTCGGTGACATTTCGGCGGATGCGCTTGGCCTGCTGATCGACAAGACGTTCAGTGCGCTGCCGGAAACAACACAGCGCAACGACCCCGCATCCGTTGCACCGCTGACGCCGGGCATCACGCTCGTTGAGCGGAATAATCCGCAGACTGTCATCGTGTTCGGCATGGATGGCATGACCCGTGATGATCCCGACTTCATCCCGGCCTTCGTGATGAACTATGTGCTGGGCGGGGGCAGTTTTGTCAGCCGCATGTTCAAGGAAGTGCGCGAGGAGCGCGGGCTGGTTTATTCGGTCTATACGTCGCTCTATCCGCTTTCGCATGGTGGACTGCTGCTTGGTTATCTGGCGTCCGGCAATGAGACCGCCGCACAGGCGCTGGATGTGGCGCGCGCGCAGATCGCAGCCGTTGCCAGCGATGGCATCACCGCTGAGGAACTGGACACAGCCAAGACCTTCCTGACCGGCTCTTATGCGTTGCGGTTTGACACCAGCAGTTCCATCGCCGGGCAGCTTGCCGCCATTCAGTTTGAAGACCTGGGCATTGACTATGTCGAGCGTCGCAACGCGCTGGTGGAAGCTGTGACCCTGGATGACATCACCCGCGCCGCAGCCCGGCTGCTGAACCCCGATGCCCTGCGCATTGTCGCCGTCGGCGCACCGCAAGGTCTGACGGCAACAGCCGAGCAGCCCTCGGCCAACTGATCCGGCATGGTGCCGGGCCTTTTGTATGCAGCCATGAGCTTTGCTACCGTTGCGGCAAGTGTTTGCCACGAGTCGCCCGCATAAAAAGGTGCTGTCACGCCATGTCGGCCCCCCTTCCCTTTGTTCAGAATGTTAGCGCCGTGATCGGTTCGGGCGGCCTCACGCAGGCACAGTTCGATGCCGCCCTTGAAGCGACCCGGCCCGCACTGGATGCCCTGCTTGAGCAACATGCGTCAGGCACCTTGCCCCTGCTCGCGCTTCCGGCCCGCCGCGATGATATTGAGGCAATGAACAGCATTGCCGCGCATCTGAAAAAAGACTCATCCGACATTGTTGTGCTGGGCATTGGCGGATCAAGCCTTGGTGCCAAGGCGCTGGCCCAACTCGCCTTCGATGCAACACCCGCGCGCTCCACTGCCGAGCCGCGCATCCACTTTTTTGAAAATCTCGACCCGTTCACCTATGAGCGCGCGCTTTCAGCGCTTGATCTTAAACGCACGCGCTTTTTGGTCGTCTCAAAGTCAGGCGGCACGGCTGAACCACTGATGCAGGCCAATGCCGCAAAAAACGCGCTTGAGGCTACCGGTGGTGGCGCGTATCTGGCGCAGCACTTCGCGGCGATTACCGAACCCACCGACAACGCCGTGCGCCGCTTTGCCCAAAGCATCGGCGCACCTGTCATCGATCATGAAACAGGCGTCGGCGGGCGGTTTTCGGTTCTTACCAATGTCGGCCTTGTGCCTGCCATGCTGATGGGGTTGGACGTTGTCGCAATCCGCGACGGTGCCGCGCGGGTGCTGGCCCCTGTTCTTGAAAACGCTGCCCCGCAAGACGTCGCACCGGCACTGGGGGCTGCCATGCAGGTAGCCCTCGCCGAACATGCCAACGCCGCCAGCAGCATCGTCCTCGCCTATTCCGACAGGCTTGAGCGCTTCGGTCTGTGGTACCGCCAGCTATGGGCTGAGAGCCTGGGCAAAGGCGGGCAGGGCACACTGCCTGCGACCGGCATCGGCCCGGTGGATCAGCACAGCCAGTTGCAGCTTTATCTGGCAGGTCCTGCTGACAAATCCTACACGGTGATGTCGGTGGCCAGTGCAGGCGCTGGTCCGCGCGTCACAACGGATGACCCGGCGCTTGCCTATCTCAACGGCAAGACCATTGGTGATCTGATGGATGCGGAATATCGCGCCACCGTTGAAACGCTCAAGAGCAACAACCGCCCGGTACGCACCATTGACGTGCCGGTGCTGGATGAAACCGCCATGGGCGCGCTGTTGATGCATTTCATGCTTGAAACCATCATTGCCGCCCACCTGATGGGTATTGACCCGTTTGACCAGCCTGCCGTTGAAGAGGGCAAGATCCTTGCCCGTGATTATCTGGGCAGGATGTAACGGCCATGCCAGCTCCCGCCGCGCCTGCGGTACATCAACCGCCCCGCATCCGCCTTCTGAGCGAAGGCACGGTCAACCGCATTGCTGCGGGTGAAGTGGTGGAGCGGCCCGCAAGCGCTGTGAAGGAGCTTTTGGAAAATGCGCTGGACGCCGGTGCCACCCGCATCGAGGTCACCATTTCGGCAGGCGGCAAGACACTGATTGCCGTTGATGACGACGGCTGCGGCATGTCCGCCGAAGAATTGTCGCTGGCTGTGCAGCGCCACGCCACCTCAAAACTTGCCGTGGATGCGGCGGGTACAGAAGACCTCGTGCATATTCAAAGCCTTGGCTTTCGCGGTGAGGCGCTGCCGTCCATCGGTGCCGTTGCGCGCCTTGGCATCGTCTCACGCGCGGCGGGCAACGAGGGCTGTGCGCTGCGGGTTGAAGGCGGCACTGTCACCGGCCCCAAGGCTGCATCCGCCGCGCCGGGCACGCGCATCGAAGTGCGCGACCTGTTTTATGCTACGCCCGCCCGCCTCAAGTTTCTGAAGTCGGATCGCGCTGAATCCCAGGCTGTTGGTGATGTGATGAAACGCCTCGCCATGGCGCATCCGCGCGTTGCGTTTTCATTGACCAGCGATGGTCGTGCGTCCCTGCGGCTGGAGGCTGAAACCAACGCAGACGACGAGCAGGCACAGCTTGCGCGGCTGGCGCGCATTCTGGGCCGTGATTTCAGTGACAACGTGATGCCCGTCGGGATTGCACGCGAGAGCGTGTCCATTACGGGTCATGCGGGCCTGCCCACCTACAACCGCGGCAACGCGCAGGCGCAATATCTGTTCGTCAACGGCAGGCCGGTGCGCGACAAGCTGCTGGCAGGCGCTGTGCGGGGTGCCTACGCGGATTTTCTGGCCCGCGACAGGCATCCGGTCTTGGCGCTGTTCGTGGAGGCCGACCCTGCGCTGGTGGATGTGAATGTGCACCCGGCCAAGGCCGAAGTCCGGTTCCGCGACCCCGGCCTTGTGCGCGCCCTCATCGTCAAGAGCCTGCGCATGGCGCTGGACGCTGCCGGTCATCGCGCTTCCACCACCGTCGCCGGTGCTGCGCTCTCAGCATTTCAGCCCGGCGGCTTTCAGCCACCCCCGCAACGCCACCTCATGGAGCTCGCGGCCCGCGCTTTTGAGCCGGCCCGTGCTTTTGAACCGGGAAGCGCCGCACAACCCGGACTCGCTGAAACCCCGCCGCTGCCGTCGCGCGATTACGCAGGCTTCGACCAGCCCGCCGCCCGCGTTGAACAGCCCACTCATGACGAGTTGATGGACCGCCCGCTGGGCGCAGCGCGTGGCCAGCTCCACCTCACATACATCGTGTCTGAAACCCGCGATGGTCTGGTACTGGTGGACCAACATGCCGCCCACGAACGGCTGGTGCATGAACGCATGAAAAAAGCGCTGGCGGCCAGCGGCATCAAACGTCAGGCGCTTCTGGTGCCCGAAGTGGTGGAACTGGGGAGCGACGAAGCCGCAGCGCTGGCCGACCGTTCAGACGAATTGGCAGAGCTGGGCCTTATCATTGAGCCGTTCGGCGACGGCACCATCATTGTCCGCGAAACACCCGCCATGCTCGGCGACGCAGATATTCAGGGCCTCATCAAAGACCTCGCCGACGAAGTGTCCGACCTTGGGCAGGCGCTGTCCCTGAAAGAACGCCTCGACGAAGTTTCAGGCACCATGGCCTGCCACGGCTCCGTGCGCGCCGGCCGCCGCCTGACGGCCGACGAAATGAACGCCCTGCTGCGCGAAATGGAAGTGACGCCGCACTCCGGCCAGTGCAACCACGGGCGGCCAACTTATGTAACGCTCAGCCTGCCAGACATCGAAAAACTGTTTGGGAGGCGGTAGCCAAGTTCGCCATGCGCATGACGCTCACCACCACACTAGATTGCCCATTAGAGACGGCCTGGTCACAGGTTCAACGGCTGGCGCTCTTGCAGCATGTGGCGTGGCCGCTGATACGGTTCACATTCCAGGAGCCCAATACCCCGCCATTGCGTTGGCGCGAGGGGCGCTACCGTGTCGGCATGTGGAGCTTCGGAGTTATCCCGCTGGGCAGTCAGTGGATTGTCATTGAATATCCTGATGGGCTGTCTATCGCCGATGGTAAGGCCACGTTGCGCGATAACGGTTCAAGCAGGTTCATAAGACAGTGGGACCACTGGATGATTTTTGAAGACATCGGCAACGGTCAAACCCGATATACGGACCGCCTTGATGTGCGCGCCGGAGTGCTGACGCCGGGTGTCTGGTTATTTGCCCGCATGTTCTATGGGCACAGACAACGCCGCTGGCAGGGTCTGGTAGCAACAGGTTTCAAGACGCTGGAACCCGGCGGGTAACAGCAGCGCGTGCGGGGGCCTTACCAAACCTTAGGGTCTGGTGGTGACCTGCATCACGACAACCTGCGTGTCGCCGTAAGCCCGCCGGTCAAGTTCATCAAAACCGTCCGGGCACGGCACAGTTGCGGATGTTGCTTCTTCCAGAATGCAGACGGCACCATCAGCGAGCCATCCGCCCGCCAATGCTTCGGCCAGCGCTTTTTCGCCCATGCCCTTGCCATATGGCGGATCGCAGAAGGCCAACATAAACGGCGGGCCGACGGAACCGCCACGGGGCCCGAGTTTCGTCGCGTCGCGGCGATAGAGTTTTATGCGGCCGGTCTCGCCCAGTGTTTCTGCGTTGTCGCGGATGAGGCCACGGCTTTGCGGGTGGTCGTCCACAAACAGCGCGAAGGAGGCCCCGCGCGACAGGGCCTCAAGGCCCAGTGCACCGGTGCCGGCAAACAGGTCCAGCACGCGCGCGCCTTCCAGCGACCAGCCGTCAAAATCGCCATGCGCCAGAATGTTGAAAATGGCTTCGCGCGTGCGATCTGATGTAGGGCGCACGCGGGCGTCTTTGGGGGCCTTGAGCGGACGGCCCTTATGGGTTCCGCCGACGATGCGCACTTGGCTTGCCTTTGGTAGGGCCGGGTTTGGTAGGGCCGGGTTTGGTGCGGGCAGGTTTGTTTAGTCTGGGTTTGTTCGGCTTGGGCTTGTCGCGCGGTTTTGCCTTGGCCCATGTGGCGGGTTTCCTGGGCCTGGGTGGTTGCCGGACGGTGCCGTCATCAGCCATTTCAGCTTTGGGGCCGCGTCCCATCTGGTCACGCAGCACGCGCCCTGGCACTTCCTGCACAGCGCCCGGCGGCAGGTCAGCCAGTTCAAACGGCCCGTAGGAGAGACGGATAAGCCGGTTCACTTCCACGTCCACAGCACCAAGCACCCGGCGGATTTCGCGGTTCTTGCCTTCGCGCAATCCAATCGTCAGCCACTGGTTTGTGCCACCCGACGATTGCTCGTCGCGGCTGACATTCATTTCGCCATAGCGAACGCCGTCAACTTCTATGCCTGATTTCAGTTTGGCGATCACACCATCGCTCACATTGCCGCGTGCCCGCACCCGGTAGCGTCGCAGCCAGCCTGTGGCCGGCAGTTCGAGCTGGCGTGCCAGTTCGCCGTCATTGGTCAGCAGCAGCAGGCCTTCCGACGCGATGTCGAGACGACCGACCGAAATCACCCGCGGCAGATCAGACGGCAGCTTGTCAAAAACCGTTGGTCGGCCTTCGGGATCTTTTGCCGTCGTTACCAGTCCTTCGGGCTTGTGATAGCGCCAGACACGGGTTTCTTCAGGCTTTTGCACTTCCTTGCCATCCACCCGGATCAGGTTGCCGCTGGCGACCTTGAACGCGGGCGTCGTGAGCCTGGTGCCGTCCACCTGCACACGACCTTCCTCAATCAGCTTTTCAGCATCGCGCCGCGAACAGATGCCCGCGCGCGCCAGATATTTGGCAATGCGCTCCCCACCGGGGGGAAACTCAAGACGGTTTTTGTCAGATGGCTCACTCATGGCCATGGTCACTAGCAGATGCGCGGGCCGCACGCGAGCATCATGCATGCCCGGCGCGATGCATCTTGAAGTATTGACGCGGGCCGTTTGCTGCGGGCACCGTGCCGCCGATGAACACTCCCTCCTTCATGGATATGGCCTACGAAGAAGCGCAAGCCGCCGCTGCCCGTGGCGAGGTGCCGGTCGGCGCCGTCATCGTGTCGCCGCAGGGGCAGGTGATTGCGCGCGCGGGTAACCGCACCGTGGCAGACACCGACCCCACGGCTCATGCCGAGATTGTGGCCCTGCGCGCTGCCTGCTTGGCGCTGGGGTCTCAGCGGCTTGTTGGCTGCGATCTTTACGTCACGCTCGAGCCGTGCCCGATGTGCGCGGCCGCTATTTCGTTTGCCCGCATCCGCAGGCTTTATTTTGGCGCAGATGACCCCAAGAGCGGTGGCGTTGAACACGGCGCGCGGGTGTTTTCCCGCGACACCTGCCACCATGCCCCGGAAGTGTATGGCGGAATGGATGCAGCCCGGTCGACGGCTCTTTTACAGGCGTTTTTTGCCGGCAGGCGCGATGGCGGCGATGCCTGAAAACCCCGCGTCAAAGCAGGAGGTGACGGCGGCCCGCCTAGGGGTTAGAGTCGCGCCCGAAACCACCCATTTCGCCATAAACGTGACAAAACAAGAGGAAACCCAGCTATGGATTTTGAACATTCCGACAAGGTGAAAGAGCTTATTGCCCGCCTTGAGCGCTTCATGGATGAGTACATTTATCCAAATGAAGCCACGTATGACGCTCAGATGGAGGCCTTCCGCAAGGAGGGTAACCCCTGGCAGGTGCCGCAGATTCTTGAAGATCTGAAACCCAAGGCACGTGAAGCCGGGCTGTGGAACCTGTTCCTGCCGAACTCCGAGCTTGGCGGCGGCACCAACAACCTGGAATACGCACCTCTGTGCGAAATCATGGGTCGTGTTGGCTGGGCATCAGAAGTCTTCAACTGTTCAGCGCCCGACACGGGCAACATGGAAGTGTTCGAGCGCTATGCCTCCGAAGAGCTGAAGGAAAAATACCTCAAGCCGCTTCTGGCAGGTGAAATCCGCTCAGCCTTTCTGATGACCGAGCCTGCGGTCGCGTCATCCGACGCCACCAACATCGAAACCAGCATCGTGCGCGATGGCGACGAATACGTCATCAATGGCCGCAAGTGGTGGTCGTCAGGGTTGGGCGATCCGCGCTGCGTCGTTGCCATTGTGATGGGCAAGACTGATCCGGGTGCGGACAGCTACCGTCAGCAGTCCCAGATCATTGTGCCGATGGATGCGCCGGGCATTGAAATCGTCCGTATGCTTCCCGTGTTCGGCTATGATGATGCGCCGCATGGCCACGCTGAAGTCATTCTCAAGGATGTGCGCGTGCCTGCAGGCAACCTCATTCTGGGTGAAGGTCGCGGTTTTGAAATTGCTCAGGGTCGCCTCGGGCCGGGCCGCATTCACCACTGCATGCGTACCATCGGTGTGGCGGAACGCTGCCTTGAAAAGATGGTCAAGCGTCTGCTGACCCGTGAGGCGTTTGGCAAAACCATTGCCGAGCATTCCGTATGGGAACAGCGCGTGGCTGAGGCCCGCACCAATATCGAGATGACCCGGCTGCTCACCCTCAAGGCGGCTGACATGATGGACAAGGTCGGCAACAAGGTTGCCCGTGCCGAGATCGCCATGATCAAGGTTGCCGGGCCGCGCATTGCGTTGCAGGTCATTGATGATGCCATTCAGGCCCATGGTGGCGGTGGCGTGACCAGCGACTTTGGCCTTGCCAAAGCGTATTCGGGCATCCGCACCCTGCGCCTTGCTGATGGGCCCGATGAGGTTCACAACCGCACCATCGCGCGGCTTGAATACAAAAAACACATGGAGCAACTGCGCGCCGCTGCCGAGTAGCAGTGTCGTGATTGCTCGACGTGTCTAGTTGTTAAGCTGGCGGCCCGGCACCATATGGTGTCCGGGCCGTTCGCCTGTTGGCCCAAGCCTAAACCTCATCCAGCGACTTGGCCGCCTGAGGTGACACGAAAAACAAAACCGCCCCGGCAAGGCCGGAGCCGGAGGAAACACGCCAATGAAACTCTACAACAACGATCTGTCGCCGTTTTCCGCGCGCTGCCGCATGATGCTTTACGCAAAGGGCATCGATGTTGAGATGATTGATCCGTTCACGCAGCTTGAACCGGAGGCGTTTAGGGCGCTGACACCGCTGGCCAAGGTGCCAACCCTTGAACTCGACGATGGCTGGGTGCTGCCTGAATCCGAAACCATCTGCGAATATCTTGAAGAAATCTATCCCGAACCGTCGCTGCTGCCGTCTGACCCCAAGCAGCGCGCCATGGTTCGCCTGATGGGCCGCATCGGCGATCTTTATCTGCTTGATCCGCTGACGACATTGTTTGGCAACATTGACCCTGGCGTCCGCAACAAAGACGAGGTGGAGACAGCGTTTGCGCGTCTTGAAACGGCGCTTGGCTGGCTCAATCATTATCTTGACGGGTCGGGCCATGCTGTGGGCGGCAAGCTGTCGCTTGCTGACTGTGCCCTTGTGCCGATCCTGTTTTTTGTCCGCCGCATTCCGGATTTTTTTGGCCGCTCCGGTTGTCTGCTGGACAATCAGCCAGACGCGACAGCCTATTGGCGTGGCATCTTTGCCGAACCGTCAGTAGAGCGGGTCTATGCTGAAATGGACAGTGCGCTCAAGAATATGAACTAGCGCGGATCAAACCAGCGAAGGGCGCACACCGCTGCTGATCAGGAACTGTGCAGCACGGTCGATGCTGCAGGTTTTGCCAGCGGCAGGGTGATGGTCGCAACCGTGCCCTCGCCGGGCTTGCTGGTGAGGGAGAATGTGCCGTCCTGCAGTTCCACAAGGGCGCGCACGAGGGGCAGTCCAAGTCCTGTTCCCTGACTTGCAAGCTCGGCGTGGCGCACCACCTGCTCGAACGGGTGCAACACCCGCTCCAGATCTTCAGCTTCAATCCCCACGCCGGTATCCGCGATGGATATGGCAATGCGCCCGGTGTCCAGTGACCGCGCGCTGACTGTAATGCGGCCGCCTGCCGGGGTGAACTTCACCGCATTGGACAGCAGGTTGATGGTGACCTGGGTGAGCGCGCGTTCATCTGCCCATGCGTTGCATCCCTCGGCGCCCTCAAGGTCCAGTATCAGGTCAAGCTCGCCTTCTCGCAGGCGGGTTTGCACCATGCGGGTGGCTTTTTGAAGCGCTGTGCCGACAGACACGTCTTCAAGCGCCAGGTCATACTTGCCGGCTTCGATCTTCGACATATCCAGAATATCGCCGATCAGTGACAACAGATGCGCGCCACTTTCGTGGATCATGCCGGCATATTCCTCATACTGAGGAACGCCAATCGGGCCGAATACCTGCTGTGTCATCATTTCGGAAAAACCCAGAATGGCATTCAGTGGAGTGCGCAGTTCGTGGCTCATATTTGCAAGAAAGCGTGACTTGGTGAGGCTTGCCTGCTCAGCACGCTCACGGGCCATCATCAGATCCTGCTCGTGTTTTTTCTGCGCGGTGACGTCACGTGTACATGCAACAAACCCATCGCTTTCACCGTCAGCACCAAACAGCGGGCTCATGGCTGATTCAAGCCACAGATACTCGCCACTGCGCGACATCATGCGAAACGATACGCGCTTGGTCTGGCCGGTGAGATGCATACTGTCAATCTCGGCGGTCACGCGGGCCAGGTCTTCGGGGTGCATCAGCGCGTCAGATTTGTGGCCGATACATTCCTCCGGCTTGAAACTCATCACGCGCTCAACCGATGGCGAGATATAGGCAACAACACCGTCGCGAGTGTAACGGGCGATAGCGTCTGTTGAGTGTTCCGCAAGCAGCCTGAACTCCTGTTCTGACTGCTGGATAACGTCATTGGCCTCCTGCAGAGCGGTCACGTCCTGCGTGATGCCGACAATAGAGGTGGCATCGCCGCTGCCGTCACGCTCGACATGGCCCATCAACATCACGCGGCGATCGTCGCCATCAGCGTGGCGCATGGAAACAATGCGGTTGAAAGACGCGCCGCTGGTCAGCGCCTCCATCACTTCGGTGATAACGACCGCCTGATCCGCAGGCGGCAAAAGGTCGAGTGTCCACGCCATATCGGTTGGCATATCGCTGCGGTTGAGGCCAAGCATGGCATACATGCCGTCAGACCAGTACGGCCCGGGCGCATTCTTGTCCCAGCGCCAGTGCCCAAACTTGACAGCGATTTCCGCCCGGCTGATTTCCTCCTCGCGCCGTTTTTGGGCGGTCACGTCGCGCGACACCATGACAATGCCACCGACGCGCGGGTCATCCACCAGGTTGACCGCATGGGTCTGCATCCACATCCAGTCACCGTCCGCAGATCTCATGCGGTGGTCAGGAAGCTGTTTGCGACCGCCTTGCTGGCCCAGTGCGATGAAGGCTTCAACGACATGGGGATAGTCATCGGGGTGGAAAACACTCTCCGGCAGTTCGTTGGTGGTACCAGGAATAATGCCGAAGGTGCGGGTTGCATTCGGGCTGGAGTAAATGAACTTCCCGTCAGGCGAAATCACCGAGATCATGTCCGCGGCATTTTCCACCACGGCATGAAAAAAGGCGTCCGAGAGCGCGCCGGTTGTCGGCACGTCGTCCTGCGACTGTCGCTCTTTACTAGGTATCCCGCTTGGCATTGTTCTGGTTCACAACAGTTGCCCATTAGCGGTACAGTCTGCACGTCAGTCGTTAACATCCCGTAGGCAAACGCTTTTCGCAGGTGCAGCAAAAAGAGCGTCGCGGAAAACAGCCGGATTTTGGCCGTCAGGTCGTGAGTTGAACAATCCGCCAGGCTTCGTCCGACAGCATATGGGCAACGTTGCCGTGCTGCGTGGCCTTTTCAGAGCTGGCATTGCCGTCGAGCCCGCGCTTGTAAACGCCCTGCGCAATGGAAGCGAGGCGGAAAATCGAGAAACCCACGTAAAACGGCCAGTTTTCAATGCCGTCTCTCCCGACGCGCCTGCTGTATGCGGCCACGTAGTCAGCCTCGCGCGGAATACCGGACGCTGCATAATCAATGCGCGTCAGCGAGCCCATGGTGGGGCTGTCGATGTGATAAAGCATCGAGTTATAGCCAAGGTCTGCCAACGGGTGGCCGATGGTTGAAAGCTCCCAGTCCAGCACCGCAATCATTCTGGGCTCGGTTGGATGAAACATTGTGTTCTCCAGCCGGTAGTCGCCATGGGCGATGGAGACCGATGGTTCGTCCGGCACATGCTGCGGCATCCATGCAATGAGATTTTCCATCGCCTCAATCGTTTCGGTTTGGGCGGCGCGATACTGCTTGATCCATCGGGCGATCTGCCGGTCGAAGTAGTTTCCCGGCCGTCCGTAGTTGCCAAGGCCGACAGCCTCATGATCCACCTTGTGAAGTTCGGCCATTACGCGGTTCATTTCGTCATAGATCGCGGCCTGATCGTCCGCGCTCATGCCCGGCAGTGTCGGGTCGCGGAAAACGCGGCCCTCAAGGTTTTCCATGATGTAAAAGCTGGTGCCCACCACGCTGTCATCTTCGCATAGTGCATACATACGCGGCACCGGCACGGGTGTATCCGCCAGCGCCCGCATTACCGTGTATTCGCGGTCAACCGCGTGGGCGCTTGCCAGAAGCTGGCCGGGTGGCTTTTTGCGCATCACATATTTGCGCGCCGGTGTGATGAGTTGAAAGGTCGGATTGGACTGCCCGCCCTGAAACTGTTTGACCCGCAGCGGTCCGGCGAAGCCATCCACATTGGCACGGCACCAGTGTTCAAGCGCTGTTTCGTCGAACTTGTGGCGCTCAAGTACGTCAATGGTTTCAGACATTGCGGGCCTCGTATTTTGGGGTCAGTTCTCAAATGGCAAATATGCCGTGTGTCTAGCATCCCGGCGACGCGGCGCACATAGCTGCATTCCCGCCTCCCTCGACACCCCCCTCGCCACCCCCTCGACAGGACGCATCGGCAATGCTGCAATGCTGCAATGTATCAAACGCCGCAGACGCCAGCCGTGCCAGACCTTGCCGAGGCAGCCGACGAAGCGGCTGGTCGTGTCAGTGACATCTGGCAGCAGTTACAGGCCTGGATTGCGTCTGACGTGGCAACCACAGATACCGCCATACAGGCCGGTCTCCTCATCTTCATTGCGGTTGCCGCTGTGTACACGGGCAGGAGCGCAGCCCCGCTGATCGCCCGGTTGGTTGCCCGCAGCGCCGGACGTGCCTGGTTACACGCGCGGGTGGACAAGCTCGGCGGTCTTGTTGCGCCGGCCTGTGCGCTGACACTCACATGGGTGGCGTCGGCCGTGCTTGCTGCTGCCGGCTACGCCACCAACCTGTTGGGCATTGCGTCCAGCCTGCTGGTGGCGTGGCTGCTTATCAGGCTTATCACAACGCTGACGCGTTCCAACGGGCTCACTCGTTTTGCTGGTGCCATCATCTGGTTTGTGGCGGCGCTCGCCATTGTGGGCTGGCTCAATCCGTTGATTGCCGCAATGGATGCATTGGCCTTCACAGCGGGCGAGATGCGCATTTCACTGCTGACGGTTGTCAACGGCATCGTGCTGGTCGGGGCGCTTGTCTGGGTGGCAGTGGTTTTTTCAACCCTTCTGGAAACGCAGTTGCGGCGTATAGAAGGCGTGACGCCTGCCGCGCGCGTGCTGGTGGGCAAGGTGCTGCGCATCGGCTTCCTGACCGTTGCCGTGCTTGTGGGCCTGACCTCAATCGGTATTGATTTTACCGCTGTCGCCGTGTTTTCCGGTGCCATTGGCGTGGGCATCGGCTTTGGCCTGCAAAAGGTTGTGTCCAACCTCATCAGCGGCATCATCCTGCTGCTTGATCGCTCAATCAAACCCGGCGATGTGATTGAGATCGGTGAAGCCTATGGGTGGATTTCAAAACTGGGTGCGCGCTACGCAGCGATTGTGACCCGCGATGGCAAAGAGTACCTGATCCCCAACGAAGATCTTATCACCCAGCAGGTCATCAACTGGTCGTTTTCCAACCGCGCGGTGCGTTTAAAAATAGGCGTTGGTGTCAGCTATCAGTCTGATGTGCGTAAGGCGCTCGATCTGATGATGCGTGCTGCTGAGGAAAATGCGCGCGTGCTGAAAACCCCGCCGCCGGCCACACGCCTCATGGGATTTGGTGACAGTTCCGTGGACCTTGAACTGCGCATCTGGGTCAACGATCCCGAAGCAGGTGTGGTCAATGTGGCCAGTGACGTGCGGCTGGCGATCTGGGACATGTTCCACGACAACGGCATTGAGTTCCCGTTCCCGCAGCGCGACCTGCACATAACATCCGCAGACGGACTGCGAGACGCTATGCGCGAAGTCATGGCGAAGCAGGGTGAGAAGCCGCAAAATCAGCGGTCGGACTAAACCGCGCCTGCCTTTTGTGCATAGAGCCAGCCTTCTTCTGCCAGCGGTGCCACATTTGCAGCCATTGTCTTGGCGTGGTCGCTGGCGGCGGTTCCATCACGAACGCGGCCTGCAATGCCCTGCAAAATGCCCGCAAGGCGCATGAAATTGTAGGCGTAATAAAAGTCGAGATTGTCGATCCCGTCGCGTCCCGTACGATCGCAATAGGCTTTGACATAATCGTCAAAGCTGGGAATGCCCAGCGCGGCAAGGTCGTGGTCCTTGAGCGAGCCGGTGCCGCCGCCGGTTCCCGCACCCGGCATTTTCCATTGCATGGTGTGATAGGTGAAATCGCCCAGCGGGTGGCCCAGCGTGCACAACTCCCAGTCCAGTACCGCCAGCACGCGTGGTTCGGTGGGGTGCAGCACCATGTTGTCCAGCCGGTAATCGCCGTGAACAATCGAGTTGGAGTCTTCTTCGGGGATGTTGCCCGGCAGCCATTCCATCAACTTGTTCATTGCCGGGATGTCCTGCGTCTCGCTGGCTACATACTGCTTCGACCAGCGCGAAATCTGGCGGGCAAAATAGTTGCCCGGCTTGCCGAAGTCGCCAAGGCCAATGGCCTCGTAATCAATCATGTGCAGTTTGGCGATGGTCTCGTTCATGGCGTCATAGATTTTGCCACGATTTTCCTTGCTCTCCTGAGGCAACAGCGCCTCCCACAAAATGCGCCCCTCGACCATTTCCATGACATAGAACATGGTGCCGATCACGCTTTCGTCCTCGCACAGCGCATAGGCCTGCGGCACGGGAAAGTCGGTGGCGTTGAGCGCTGAAATGGCTTTGTATTCGCGGTCAACGGCATGCGCTGACGGCAGCAGTTTGCCCGGCGGCTTGCGGCGCAGCACATATTTTTTCTTTGGTGTCACAATCTGGTAGGTGGGATTTGATTGCCCGCCCTTGAACTCGCGCACTTCCAGGGGGCCTTCAAAGCCTTCCACTGCGTCCGCCATATAGGCGTGCAGCTTGCTTTCATCAAAGCGGTGGGTCTCTGCTACATCCTTGGTGCCGGAGAACATCTCCTGGCGGTCATCCGCCGGTGCCGCGTCGCTCATCGTCATACTCCCTTGAGTGTCGTTTTTTGTATTTTGGAAGGCCTAGGCCTGTGTCTTGTTGTGTTCGCGTTCCACCGCGCGCCAGCCTATGTCGCGCCTGCAAAACCCTTCAGGCCAGTTGATTTTGTCTATTGCAGCATAGGCGCGTGCCTGCGCCTGCGCCACACTCTTGCCGCGTGCGGTCACATTGAGCACTCGCCCGCCTGCGGCCACAATGTGCCCGTCTTTTTCAGCCGTGCCTGCATGGAAAATCTCCACGGCATCGTCGCGCGCCGCATCATCCAGCCCACCAATAACAGTGCCCTTGTCGTATGTGCCAGGATAGCCGCCCGCCGCCATGACGACGGTCAGCGCCGGGTCGCTGTGCCATTCAACATTTTGACCGGCAAGCTGCGCCCGTGCGGCTGCATCCAGAAGCGGCAGCAGATCGCTCTTCATGCGCATCATCAGCACCTGGCATTCCGGGTCGCCAAAGCGTGCATTATACTCAATCAGTTCCGGGCCTTTGTCGGTTATCATCAGGCCTGCATACAGCACACCCGTATAAGGCATACCATCCGCCTTCATGGTGGCGAGTGTCGGCTCAATGATCCGTGTCATGACGGTTTTGACAAGGTCGTCTGTAAGCACGGGTGCAGGCGAGTACGCGCCCATACCGCCGGTGTTGGCTCCGGTGTCGCCGTCGCCCACGCGCTTGTGGTCCTGGGCAGTTGCAAGCGGCAGCGCTGTGGTGCCGTCGCACAGAGCGAAGAAGCTGGCTTCTTCGCCGTCCAAAAATGCTTCCACCACGACTTCTGCCCCGGCAGCTCCAAAGCGGCCGGAAAAAATGTCGCTGATTGCTGTTTCAGCTTCGGCAAGTTCCATTGCAACGGTCACGCCTTTGCCCGCAGCCAGCCCGTCCGCCTTGATGACAATCGGGGCACCGCGCGCGCGCGTATAGGCCAGCGCGTCAGCCGCGTTATCAAACCGGCCATAGGCGGCTGTTGGAATGTTTGCGCGGTCACACACTTCCTTGGTGAAGGCTTTTGAGCCTTCAAGCTGCGCGGCCTTGGCGCTTGGCCCGAACGCACGAATGCCGATATCTGACAGACGGTCTGCAAGCCCGGCCACCAGTGGGCCTTCGGGGCCGATGACCACAAGGTCAATCGCCTGGTCACGGGCAAACTGCGTCAGTGCGTCCACATCGTCCGCATTGATGGGCACGCACTGTGCGTTGCGCGCCATGCCCGCATTGCCGGGGGCGGCATAGAGTTTGGTCAGCAACGGGCTTTGCGCCAGCTTCCAGCACAGCGCGTGCTCGCGTCCACCAGACCCTACTACCAGAACTTTCATGCCCGTTTCGTCCAAACGTTGAGTGGGAAGATGTTTTGTCCACCGGTTAAAGACCGCTACTATCCGCAGCAGCCAAGTGCGGAAGGGTTCTAGCACAAAGGGCAAACGCCTTAGAACCCACCCCGGTCCCTAATGCTCAGCGGAATGCCTATGCCTCAAGACGCGTCCCCCGAACCCGAACTCGGCAATATGCCTGAATACTCGGTCTCCGAGATTTCGGGTGCCGTCAAACGCATGGTCGAGGACCAGTTTGGCCATGTGCGGGTGCGTGGCGAGCTGGGGCGCGTGTCGCGTCCCGCATCAGGCCATGTCTATCTTGACCTCAAGGACGACCGGGCCGTTCTTTCCGGCGTGGTGTGGAAGGGCAATGCATCGCGCCTGTCCCTCAAGCTGGAGCAGGGCCTCGAAGTAATCGCCACCGGGCGACTCACAACGTTTCCCGGCCAGTCGAAATATCAGATTGTTATTGATTCCATAGAGCCCGCTGGCGTGGGTGCGCTGATGGCGCTGCTCGAAGAACGACGCAAGAAGCTGGCTGCTGAGGGGCTGTTTGATGCAGACCGCAAAAAGCCGATCCCGTATCTGCCCGACGTGATCGGCGTGGTCACGTCGCCATCAGGTGCTGTCATCCGCGATATTCTGCATCGCGTGCGCGACAGGTTTCCGCGCCATGTGTTGATCTGGCCAACGCGGGTTCAGGGGGAGACGGCGGCCGCAGAAATCGCGGCGGGCATCAACGGCTTCAACGCCCTGAGTGCCGACGGCCCGATTCCCCGGCCCGACCTTATTATTGTCGCGCGGGGTGGTGGCAGCGTTGAAGACCTGTGGCCGTTCAACGAAGAAGTGGTGGTGCGCGCGGCGGCCCAAAGCGCCATTCCGCTCATTTCGGCTGTCGGCCACGAGACCGACACAACGCTGATCGACTTTGCCTCCGACCTGCGCGCGCCCACGCCCACTGCCGCCGCTGAACATGCCGTGCCCGTGCGCGCTGACCTGGTGGTGCAAGTCATGGACATGGCCGCCCGCCAGCATCGGGTGATGACACGGCGGCTGGAGCAGGCCCGCACAACAGTTCGTAGCCTCGCCCGCGCCCTGCCGCGTCCCGAGCGCCTGCTGGACATGCAGCGACAGCGGCTGGACCTCACAACTGAGAGACTGACAGCCCAGCGTGCCCGCATCTTTCAGGACCGCCGCAGCGCGCTGACCACCTGGTCTGGCCGATTGGAAGCGCGCCGCCCGCAGGCGCTTGTGACGCAGTCGCGCAAGGAGCTTGATACGCTTGCCCAACGCCTCGCCCGTCGTCGGCTAACGTCGGTGGAATTCGCGCGGCGTGCGTTTGAGCCCGCGTCCGGCCGCCTGCCGCGTGTGTTAGATCAACATCTCACAAGTATCAGGCAGCGGCTGGAGCAATCATCGCGTCTGTTGGTATCAATGTCTCACGAGGGCGTTCTTGAGCGGGGGTTTGCGCTGGCGCTGGATGCTGAGGGTGGCCTCATCCGTTCTGCCGATGCTGCCCGCAGTGCGGGCGCGTTTTCGCTTGAGTTTGCCAGACGCGATCGGGTGGTTGTGCAGACAGTGGACGGCAGGCCCGCACAACCCAAAACCGCCAAAGCGTCCAAAGGACCGCGCAAAGGGCAGGGCGAACTGTTTTGACGGCGCGCCCCGCGTGCTAGGATTTTGAGTATTCAAAACTTGACGGAGTGACGTGCGTGAACAGGTTTGACAGCCAAATGGGCGGCGAAGCGCGGCTGCGCTATCTGGATGCGGATTATGATGTGCTTGCGCCAGGCTCTTTCGTGCTGTGTGCCGTCACCGGCATCCGTATTCCGCTCGATGAGCTGCGCTACTGGAGCGTGGACCGGCAGGAGCCGTATGCAACGCCTGAAGCCGTTGTGCAGCGCGATCTGGGGCTTGCCTGATATGCGCATGATCCTTGCGGCAGCCGTTTTTCTGGTCAGCACACCTGCGCTTGCGGTCGATCTGGTGGGAGAGTTCCGCCAGGGCGGCATGATACTTGGTGCAGCCGAGCCGGGTTCGGAAGTTTCGCTTGATGGAAATGTCCTGTCGGTCACACCGCAGGGCAGGTTCGTGTTCGGCTTTGGGCGCGACCACGGGCCTGACGCAACACTGGCAATCACGCATCCTGATGGCACGCCTCAGTCTGTGTCCTTGAGTATTGCGCCGCGCGACTATGACATTCAGCGCATTGATGGTCTGCCGCAGGGCAAGGTGGGTGGCTTTTCGGAAGCAACCCTCAAGCGCATTCAGGCAGATAATGCGCAGGTGGCTGCCGCGCGCGCCAACACGGATTTGTCGGAGTATTTTCTGGACGGTTTCATCTGGCCCACCAAGGGACGTATCTCCGGCGTGTACGGATCGCAGCGGGTGCTTAACGGCGAGCCGCGCCGCCCGCATTTCGGCATCGACATCGCGGCACCTACCGGCACCCCGGTTGTAGCTCCTGCCAGCGGCACCGTGACGCTTGCTGAATCCGATCATTTTTTCACCGGCGGCATTGTCATCCTCGACCACGGGCATTCAGTCTCCTCCACGCTGTTTCATTTGCATAGCGTGGATGTTGAGGTCGGCCAGCGGGTTGATAAGGGTCAGTTGATTGGCACGGTTGGTGCCACCGGCCGTGCCACCGGCCCACATCTGGACTGGCGCATGAACTGGGGCTCACAGCGGCTTGACCCGCAGCTTGTTGCCGGCCCAATGCCTGAGTAACTCAGGATCGGCTGTTCAGTCTTTCCAGCGGTTGTGCAGCCATAGCCATTGTCCGGGCCGCTCGCGGATGCGGGCCTCCAGGAACCGGTTGAGCATCAGCGTGAGGGCGGCAACGTCGCCTGGCATGTCGCCGGTTTTTTCATATGCCAGCGGCGGCCAGAACCTGATCGTGAACCGGGTGCCGCCCACGCGCGCAAAACTGACCGGCACAATAGGTATGCCGTAGCGCAATGACATGGTGGCCGGGGCGGCGGGCGACATGGCGGGTCGTCCAAAAAACGTGCTTTCAATGCCGTCGTTCATTTTCTGGTCCGACAACATGCACAGGCTGACACCCGACCTCAAACACCTGACGATTTCCCGCGCACCGCTTGTTCCCTTTGGCACCTGGCGGGCCATTATATGTGTCTGTCGGGCATGGGTGATCCATGCATCAACAGCGGCATTGTTGGGGGCACGATAAACTTCAGCGCCCTCAACGCCGCCCTGAGCGACGGCAAGCGGCATCAACTCCCAGTTGGCAAAGTGGCCTGACACAAAAATCGCGACCTTGCCCTCAGGGGCAAATGAGGCAAGCACGTCGCGCCCTTCAACCTTGATGTCCGCGTCGTTTCCGCGTGATGTGAAGCTGCCAAGGTGGGGATACTCGCCTGCCGTGCGGCCCAGATTGTTCCACATTTCAGCCAGGGCTGCGCTTCGCTGCGCGGCGGTCATGTCCGGCAACGCCCGCGCCATGTTGGCATCAGCCTTTTTGTGCCTCGAAATGTAGGGGCCGACGCGCTGAAACAACCAGCCGCCAAACGCAGATGCGCGCTCGCGTCCCAGACCCCTGAACAGCGCCATCACATATCGGAACGCGGCCGCCTCAACTTTGTGTTGCCACGTGCCCATGTTTCAAAACGCCTTGTAAGCATCAGCGGCGGACGTGGTTTGAATGCGTGCCATCAAGAGCTGATCCAGCGCATCGCCATCATCAAACACAACCTCGACCTGAATGATTTGTGCCGCCTTGTATAATTCCGCCAGCGCGCCTGAATGGCCCGACCATTTGAGCCGGGCATTGTCCTTGCTGGTGGTGACGAGTGTCAGGCCGCGTGCCTGCGCAACACTCAGCATCGCCTGGGCTTCATCATCCGTGTACATATGATGATCCGGAAAAACCTCTGTTTCGCGAATGTCGGCGCCCAGCGAGCGAAGTGTCTGAAAAAACTTCGCGGGTCTGCCAATGCCGGCAAATGCCAGCACCCTCGTGCCTTGCCAGCGGGTGCCATCATCAACAGGTTGCAGCACGCCGTGCAGCGTGGGTACGCCTGATGCGTCCGCGCGCGCGGCAACGCTCTTTCCCGCCTCTCCTGCGCCCATGATGATCAGACAGGCTGCCCTCGACAGGGCGTCGTGCGCGGGTTCGCGCAAAGGGCCTGCCGGTATCAGGTGGCCATTGCCAAGACCGGACGCACCATCCACCACCAGAACGCCCGCATCCTTCCAGAGGGTCGGATTCTGATACCCGTCATCCATCACCACAATATCAGCGCCTGCCAGGGCAGCGGCATCCGCGCCCTTTGGCCGGTCGCGCGATACAATGGTTGTGAAATGCTGCGCCAGCAACAGCGGCTCGTCGCCCACGTCAATGGCGTGGGATGTTTCAGCATTGACCTGCACAGGGCCCGCCAGCCGTCCGCCATAGCCGCGCGTTAGAAATGCCGGACGCAGCCCACGTGCGGCAAGCCGGTGGGCAATGGCGATGGCAACGGGTGTCTTGCCGCTGCCGCCCGCGGTTATGTTGCCGACGCAGACCACCGGCACGCTTGCGCGCTGGGGCACGGTTAACCGTGTGCGCAACCGTGCTCCCGCGGCATAGACTGCCGCAACAGGTGCCAGCGCCCGCGCGCGCCAGCCGGGTGTTTGATACCAGTGCTCTGGTGCTTTCATGGACGCACCTGTGTTCCGGGCATCTTGACTGCTTTTGGCAGTGCGGCATCGAGCCTGGGCAGGATGTCGGCAAGCGTCGCCTCCAATGCGCCGGTCAGGCTCCCGGCGGTTTCAGCAGCGGCCGTTACCCGCGCGCCTGCGAGCACACCGTCAGACATCAACCGGCCGATTGCAGCCGCGAGCGATGGCGCATCGCGTACCGTTTCGCAGGCTGCATTAGAGATGAACGTCGCGTAGATGTCGGCAAAGTTATGTATGTACGGCCCGGTCACGAGGGCTGCGCCCAGAAGAGCCGGCTCAATCGGGTTGTGGCCACCAGCACGCACCAGCGACCCACCCATGAATACAATCGTCAGAATACGGAAAAAACCGCCCAACTCGCCCAACGTGTCGGCCAGATAGATGTCTGTTGTTCCTGTCACGCTTTGTTTGCGGCTGCGCTGGGCTATCGCGAGGTTCATCGTGGCAAGCATTGCTGCAATCTCGTCGCCGCGCTCCGGGTGGCGGGGCACTATTACCGTCAACAGCCCCGGAATTGCCTGCCTGAGAAGCGCATGAGCCTGCGCCACCACGCGTTCTTCACCGGCATGGGTGCTGGCGGCTATCCAGGCGGTGCGCCCGGCAAGCTGCCGTGTCAGGTTGCCCATAAGGTCGCCAGAAGCAGGGGGCGGCGGTGCATCCACCTTCAGGTTGCCCACAGCTTTCGCCGTTGGTGCACCGATGGACCTGTAGCGCGCTGCTGCTGTTTCGTCCTGCGCCAGAACCGTGTCAAAGCACGAGAGCACGGCGTGGGCTGTACGGTATCGCCGCTTCCAGCTACGGGCTGATCTTTCCGACATGCGGGCGTTTACAAGCGACATGCCGATGCCGCGCGCGCGTGTCATCGTTATGAGGTTGGGCCATAGCTCGCTTTCAACGAGCAGCGCATAGTCAGGCTGCCAGTGATCCAGAAAGCCGCTGACGGCAGCAGGGGTATCCACAGGCACATATTGGTGCAGGCACCCTTGCGGCAAGCGGCCATGCATCAACTGCGCGGAGGTGACTGTGCCGGTTGTCACCAGCAATACCATGTCGGGCCGCGCATCGCGCAACCGCTCGATCAGTGCCAGCACGGACAGGGATTCACCAACACTTGCTGCGTGCAGCCACACGAGCGGACCGTCAGGGCGCGGGTGTGAGGGCTTGCCCAGACGCTCATTGATGCGCGCGGGATCTTCTTTTCCCCGGCGCGCGCGGCGCTGCAGAAAGGCAGGCACAAGCGGCGCGACGAGCTGTGTTGCCAACCGGTAGGCAACTGGACTTTGAGGGTTTGCAGCACGCGTCATGCCGGTGTCGCTTCCTTGGCGGCAGGTGTTAAAGCGGCAGGCTCAATGAGCGGGCATCCCGCCAGTTTGCTTGCATCGCAGCTCAAGTCATTAAGGGTGACTTCAAGGTGCAGGCGCGTCGCCGCGATGGTGGCGGCATCGGCGTCGCGCGCAACATGAATTGGTGCCCCCCACACAATGGCCGCGCGCGAGAATGGCTTGTCGAGGCAAAACCGATCCCAACTGCCAAAAACCTTTCGCCGGTTGGAGGCAGCGGCCACAGGAATAATCGGCACGCCCGCCATTTTGGCGACGGTGATGATACCGTCCTTGGCGCGCATACGCGGACCCTTCGGTCCATCAGGTGTGAAGCCGATGCATTCGCCCTTGCGCAACGCGCGCACCATGGCAATGGCTGCCGCCCTGCCGCCTTTGTCCTTGCCGTCCTTGTCTGATGAGCCGCGAACACTGGAAATACCAAAGTGGGCGAGGGCCGCGGCAATCAACTGCCCATCATGGTTGCGGGAGATCAGCATCCGAACCGGTGCGGTGGTCTGCCATGAATGCACGAGCATCACCATCTGCCCATGCCAGAACGCAAGGATAAACGGCTTGCCGGCGTTCCAGAAACCATCCGGCGTTTGTTTGTTGTGAAACGTGATGCGGCTGGTCGCAAGCACAAGCCTGATGTACCCGGCCACCAAAAGGGCGACGAGGGCCGTTGTAAACCGGGACCGGGCAATTTTCTTCAGCAGTGTCGGCTCTCCCGCAGCGTCGCCAGTATGGCGGTATCAGGCATCGTCGTTCTCAGGGTCCAGCAGCTTGTGCAGATGGACAATGAAATACCGCATCTGCGCATCATCAACGGTGCGCTGGGCCGCCGACTTCCAGGCATTGTGGGCCTGGGTGTAGTTGGGAAAAACGCCCACAAGGTCGAGCTTCGATACGTCTTCAAACTCGATCCCGCGCATGTCGGTCAGCCGCCCGCCGAACACAAGGTGCAACAACTGCTTTTCGTTTGCCTGAGGCTCGTCACTCATCGGCGTTCTGCTCCCCTCAAAGATGGATTAACCCGGCAGCACAATGTCGCCGATCCGCCCGTGCAGTGCTGCATGAAGCGCGGGGCCTGCCGCCACAACGCTGCGGTGGCGCGGGTCGGCGCCATTATATGTCAGGCCGTTGCCACGATGGTCTGTCATGTGTCCGCCCGCTTCGTGCACAATCAGGTCAGCAGCGGCAATGTCCCAGTCGTTTTTCCAGGTCATTACCAGCATTGCGTCAAAATCGCCCGATGCTACCAGCGCGCCACGATAGGCGATGGAGTTACGTGTTGAAATATCCATCGGCGGCCATGTGCGCGGCCATGCCGGATGGCGGAACATATCGGCGGCACCCAGCATCCGGCAACCTTCAACCTCAGCTCTCGTGCTGACCGAAATCGGCGCATTGTTGAGCAGCGCGCCGTGCCCTGCCTGCGCCTCGAAAAACTCGTCCGTGGCCGGATTATAGATCGCACCACATATCGGGCGTCCGTTTTCAATCAGCGCCGCAACGACCGCAAAATGCGGTCTGCCCTTGACGAAGGCGCGCGTGCCGTCAATCGGGTCCACAATCCACTGGCGTGCCGTGGTCAGGCGGGTGGTGTCGTCTTCGGTTTCCTCAGACAGCCAGCCATAGTCGGGTCGTGCGGTGAGCAGGCGTTCTTTCAGCAACGCATCCACGGCAAGGTCGGCTTTGGTCACCGGCGTGTCATCGGCCTTCTGCCATGCCTTCACGCCGGCGTTGAAGTGTTCAAGCGCCAGTGCGCCACCTTCGCGCACGGCGGCACACAGGGTGGCGTGGTCGTGTGCTGTATCAGGCACCGGCAATGGTCATGCCTTCAACACGGATGGTGGGGGCGTTGGTGCCATACCGGAACACCAAGTCGTTGGCCGGGGTCATGGCCATGAACATGTCCTTCAGGTTTCCGGCAATGGTGATTTCCGTTACCGGAAACGCAAGTTCACCGTCCTCGATCCAGTACCCTGCCGCGCCGCGCGAATAGTCGCCGGTGATGCCGTTGACGCCCATGCCGATCAGCTCGGTGACGTACAGACCCTGCTTGATGTCGCGCATCATGTCTGCGGGGCTCATGCTGCCGGCCTCAAGATAAAGATTTGTCGTGGAGGGGCCCGGAGGTCCGCCTGTGCCCCGCGAGGCGCGCCCGGAGGTTTGCAGGCCAAGCTGCCGGGCAGATGACGTATCCATGATCCAGCTTTGCAGTGTGCCGTCAGACACGAGCGCCAACTTGCTTGTTTCAACACCTTCGCCATCAAACGGCTTGGAGGCCCGCCCGCGCACAATGCGTGCGTCATCCAGCACGTTGAGGCCGCGCGCCATCACCTGCTGGCCCATGCGGTTCTTCAGAAAACTTGTGCCGCGCGCCACCGCAGCGCCAGATACGGCACCGGCCAGATGCCCCACAAGCCCGCCGGAGACACGCGGGTCATAGACCACAGGCACCGCCTGGCTTTTCATTTTGCGGGGGTTGAGCCGTTTTACGGCCTTATGCGCCGCACTTGCGCCGACCGTTTCGGGCGCATCGAGGTCACTCAAGTGACGTGCCGACGTAAAGTCGTAGTCGCGTTCCATGCCGGTACCTTCGCCCGCCAGTACTGAACACGACAGCGAATGCGAACTGCCTGAGTATGTGCCTTCAAAGCCGCCGCTGGTAACGAGCGCCACCTGTGAGCGGCCCCAGCCCGCACCGGCCCCCATGGAGTTGGTGACGCCCGCCACATCAAGTGCGGCACGCTCAGCAGCTTCCGCCCATGTTGCCAGCGTATCGGCGTCGGTCTCCTGGCCGTCATCAAGGTCGAGGGCGGCAAGGTCTTTTTCGAAGTCACGTGCCAACCGGGCGTCGTCTGCGAGGCCGCAATATGGGTCGTCAGGGGCAAGGCGCGCCATGGCAACCACCCGCTCGACCGCTTCATCCAGCGCGTCCGGGCGGGTGTCTGTGAGGGAGACAACCGCCTGCCGCATGGCGCCGTCTTTGCCCTTCACCATGGCGCGGATGCCAAGATCCGTGCCCTCGGAGCGCTCCACATCCTCCAGCTTTCCCATGCGGAACGAGACGGAAAGGGATGTTCCCGCAGCGGCGATGGCGTCTGCCGCGTCGGCTCCGGCTTTCATGAGTTTTGTAACGGCGGTGCGGGCAATATCGAGATCGGTGGTCATGCTGGAAATACAGGGCCTTATCGGGAGAAAACAGCAAACTCAGGCAGCGCCGCGTCACAGATGCGTGAGCAGTGCGCTGCAGCGGTGGGTATAGCGCACAGATCAGGTATAACCCACCCTGTACCGCATATATGGATGCGGAAATGCGTTTTCCCCAAAAAGGTCTGCATGATGCTGAGGCGCGTTGTTTTTCTGGTTTTTGCGGTCACCATACTTACCGGCTGCGCGGGCGGTCGCGACCAACCGATTGCGGAACGTATTTATACGCTGCACCCGGAAGGCGGGCCGACGCCTGAAAGTTTCGTCATCTGCTCGGGCCACGGGTGCCGTGACCGACACACGGTGTCGCTCAGTCCCGGCCAGTGGCAAAGCGTGAAGGCTGTATTTGCCACGCCGCCCGCCAACGCTGCGGAAGAACGTGAATTGATACGCGTTGCCGTGTCGCGTCTTGAGCGGCTGGCAGGGGCTGCAACCGGCACCGACGCGGACCTTGCCGGCACATATTCCAACATGTGGATGCAGCGTCAGCTTGATTGCGCAGACGAGACGGTGAACACCACAACCTATATCCGCCTGCTGATGGCAGACAGGCTGGTGACCAAGCACAGGCTGGGTGGCCGTCTGCACAAGGGCAATATCATCGACTATCTGCCGCATATGGCTCCCTCCATCATAGATCAGGAAACCGGCACGCAGTGGGCGGTGGATAGCTGGTATCTTGATCACGGCGAGCCGCCGGAGATAGTCACTGCGCAGGTGTGGCACACCGACTATGAAACCTGGGGCTCAACCGGCAAGCCTGCGCGGCCCTGACAGCTTAGCCAAGCACTGCATACAAACAGCCACATCCCAGCACCAGAATGCCGATCCAGGTGGCCAGCGTGCCGATCTGCCGGAACGGCGTGATGGACCTGCTGAGGCCAATGGCATGACCAAGCCGACCCACGGTGACCAGAATCCCGGCAATGTGAATCAGCAGGCCAGACGCACCCAACAGGGCCAGCGCCAGCAGGCCGGGCAGGGCAATGGCCACATATTCCACGTTGTTACCGTGGACACGCATGGCGCGCTCAAGGGCGTCGTTGCCACCGTTGCCAAGGCTAATCCCGGTTTTCGCGCGGTGGCCCACCACCAATATGGCCAGCGTCAGTGTCAGCAACAGATTGAGGCCGATATACAGCCCGACGGCTTGTACCTGCGTTTCGATCATGGATCATTCTCCCCGCCGCGCTGTGATGAAAATGGGTGTGAGTCGCGCGTTGACGTGAGTTTAGTCAGTTGCCACCAAAGCGCCAGACGCGGGCGTTGCGTACATCCGTGTCGTCAAGTTCACGCGATGATTTCACGCTGTAGCCGATCACCGGCTCCAGATGGGTACGCGGCAAAAATGTGCGGCCGGGGTCGCCGATCAATACGTCGCGGCCTGCGTGCGCTTCAGCCTGCAGCCAGTCACCCACACGCTCGGCTACGGATTGCTCGTAACATATGTCGCCTGCAATGATGACGTCCCACGCGTCAAGCGGTGTTCCCACAAGGTCGTCTGTACACGTCTCAACGGCTACGCCATTCGCAGATGCATTCATGCGCGCTGCGGTTGCGGCGAGCGGGTCAATGTCAGCGGCAAGCACACTGACGGCACCTGCCTTCATGGCGGCAATGGCTGCGATGGCGCTGCCAGACGCAAAATCCACAACACGCTTGCCGCGCACCCGGTCGGGTTCATCCAACAGCAATCGGGCCAGCGCCTGCCCACCTGCCCAGGCAAATGCCCAGTAGGGCAGGACAATGCCGTCGTCCCACAGATCACGCTGCGTCTTGGTCCACAGGGGAGCGCGCTCATCGGCCAGATGCAGCATGATTTCGGGCACCAGCGGTGCGGATTGCAAAACCGAATTGCCCGCAACAAAGGCGTGCGGGTCTGCGATGGCCTCAGGCGGCATTTGGCGTGGCGGGCGGCGTGTCCGTTTCAGCAAAGCCTTCAGACACAATGCCTGCGACGCGGCGTTTGCGGGCGTTATGCACCACATTGCCCGGGCGGTCTTCATCATCGGGCCGCGAGGTCGCCATTTTCAGAACCTCGACATAGCTGTCGCGGATTTCCATCCGGTCACCATGGCCGTTGGCGATCAGGTACCCATGCAGCCTTGGCAGGTTATAGCAGGGCACCCACATGAACAGATGGTGTTCCACGTGATAGTTCACGAAGTTGGGGGCCAGCACCAGCCGCATGAACCAGTTGGCTTTGGTGGTGCGCGCATTGCGGAACGGGTCGTTGTTGTCGGGCACCATGGCGTGCTCGGCAATGTTGCGCACGCGGGTTACGGCCTGATGCCAGGTGAGCATGGGAACAACCCAAAGCAGAAAATAAAGATGCCACTGCCCGGCCATCGCCAGGGCTGAAAACAGCACGACATTGGCAAATACAGCCCGGCCCAGCTTGTTGGCGAAGCAGTCTATGCGCTTGTCCCATGCAAGCGATGCATCGCCCAGCGCATTGAGGAACTGGGCCTTGCGCTGCTGATAGCCGGTCTGCCCGGTGAGGTCGCGCAGCAGCTTGCGGCGGAAACTCTTGCGGGTGATGGGAAAGGGCTTGGAGAGGATAAGGTCCGGGTCATCTTCCTGCTGAGTGTTGCGATGATGCGTCAGGTGATAGCGCCGATAGGCCATGGTCTCGGCCAGCATCGGGTAGGCACACAGCCACTGCGACAAAAACATGTTGAGCGCCGGGCTTTTGGCCAGCGTGCCGTGTGCCCCGTCATGCATGAGCACTGCCAGCCCAAGCTGCCGGGTGCCAATGATGATGACCGCAGCCAGAAACGTCAGCACGCCGGGCCAGATGGCAAACATCGCCATGGCAGCACCGATCAGGCCCCAGTTGAAAGCGACCAGCCACAGCGCCCTGGCATCGGAGCGCTGCTTCACGTCGTCAAGCTGCTGTTGGGTGATGAGATCAAGCGGATTGATCATGGGAAGCATCCTTGTGTGAGATATCATCCGTATGGGGATCAAGACCAGACATGCGCAATACGGCGTTTACCAGAGAGCGGGCGTCTGGCACGCGGTCAGGCCCGTGCAGTGTCAGTGCGGAGGGGATGGCCCCTGCAATTGCTGCTGCTGTCACATGAGCATCCAGCGGAGCTATGTCGCCTGCCGCCTGTGCTTCACGCATCAATCGTTCAAAAATCATTGCATGGCGTCGCCGGTAGGCCATGCGTTCGTCGGCCAACGCGCCGTCCACGGGTTCTGCGAGCAGGGCATAGGCCTGCCGGGCACCGCGCACGGCACGGCTGACAAACCCATGCGCCACGTCCCGCAGCCGGTCTGCGGGACGTCCGGGTCCGGCGGCAATCGCTTCCAGCCGGGTCATCTCGACATCCGAAATGGCGCGAAACACATCCAGCAGCAGCGCTTCACGCGAGGCAAAATAACGGTAGAGCGTGCCCGTTGCCACGCCTGCGCGCCCGGCCACAGCCGCCACGCTGGCAGCCTGAAAGCCGCCCTCAAACACAAGCACTCGCGCCGCATCAAGGATGCGAGCCCGGTTGGCTTCAAGTTGTGCGACGACTTTGCCGGTTTTGCGGTAGGCCAAGGTATGAACTCCGGTTCAGTTCTTAAAGGAGTGAACCACGGTTCATTGTTTGTGTCAAAGCGCGCGCGCTGTCCGATCATGCACAAAAAAGCCTCCCGCCGACATGTGGTCGGGGGAGGCTCTTGTCGTGTGCGTCAGCGCGTCCTGCGCGCAGGGTATTCAGGCGGCCAGCGCGCCGGGCTCGCTTTTGCGTTCGGCGGGGGCGGCGTGAAGGCGGGCGCGATGGGCTACATTGCCGAACGGCAGCATCATCTGGTCGGTTTGGGGTGCGATGGCCGCAGGTGCCAGAGGCGGCTCATAGGCTACGCCCGCAAATGTGCTGACGGCGGCTGCCGCGGCATCAATCCATGATTTTACAAAAGGTGTCATTTCGCAGCTCCCGAAGCAGGAGGAGGGGCCATTCCCTCTCACAACACTATCTAGTGTGCAGTGCACAATTTCTCAACGCGTCGGCGCGCGACGCAGGCTTGCAGCCAGTGCATGGCTCGCTGGCGGTTAGTGCGGCAGCCGATTGCGCACATACACGACCTTGCGCTCATACATGCCGTTAAACGCAAACATCTGCGCCACAAAACGAAACGTGTCGTTGATAATCCGTGTAAAGACTGACTGCGCCATCGCCCGGCTCCCGGTTGCCTGCATCCCAATTACCTGAAATACGCAGTCGCACCGGCATTGGATCAGTTCATCACAGCGAACTTCCAAGGGTGCCCGCCAGAAGGGCGGCAAATACAATGGCCCCAAAGTCGCGGTTGGATTTGAATGCCGCGAGGCATTCTGCCCCATCGTCCAGATCGGTGTCGCGCACCTGTCGCAACAAATGAAAACTGCCAATGACGAGACCAGCGAAATAGACATAGCCGATACCCGCGGCCAGTCCCGCCAACGCCAAAAACACCAGCGTTGCGCCGTAAAAAACCCACAGCCAGCGCTTCGTGGCACCGCCCAGCCGCAGCGCCGTTGATTTCACACCAATCAGCGCGTCGTCTTCCTTGTCCTGATGCGCATAGATCGTGTCATAGCCCAGCGTCCACGCGATACCCGCAAGATACAAAAATACCGGCGCAAGCGAGATGCTGCCCGTCACCGCCGCCCACCCCATGAGCGCCCCCCAGTTGATGGCGAGGCCTAAAAACACCTGCGGCCACCATGTGAAGCGCTTTGCAAACGGATAGATTGCCACCAGCGCCAGCGACAAAACGCCAAGGCCGATGGCTGCCCAGGTAAGCTGAATGAGAATGCCAAAGCCGATGGCCAGCAAAACAATCAGGAACCACAGCGCCTGTGTGACGCTCACCTGACCACTGGGAATGGGCCTGCTGGCGGTGCGCGCCACGGCGGCGTCTATGTCGCGATCTGAAACATCGTTCCACACGCACCCTGCGCCGCGCATCACGAAGGCACCGACGCCGAACAACACCAGCAGCCACAGTATGGCCGGGTGCAGCACATATTGCCCTGTCTGGGGTGCGGCCAGCGTGATCGACCAGGCGCACGGCCAGAACAGCAGCCATGTCCCGATGGGCCGGTCGGCCCGCATCAGCCGCAGATAGGGGCGTGCGGGGGCGGGGGCCCACCGGTCCACCCAGTTTCCCGCCGGGGCATCGGCTACCCGGCCATCCTCAGGCAGGTCAGGCGTGTCCGGGGCATCCGGTCTGTTATCTTGAGACGGTGTCATGTCACACGTGATACTTGGGGGCACCATGTCGAGCAACCGGTCAAATCTGATTCGCCTATTTGTGGACGTACCGCTGGCAGCGAACGCAGCCGTTCCGCTTGCCCCGGAACAGGCCCATTACCTGGCCAATGTCATGCGCAAAAAGCCTGGCGACACGGTGCTGGTGTTCAATGGCGCTGACGGCGAATGGCTGGCACGGATTGATGACATCGGCAAAAAGCGCGCCAGCCTGACCACGCACGAGAAAACCCGGTCCCAGCCTTCAAACGCGCAAGACCTGCATTTGCTGTTTGCCCCCATCAAGCGCACCCGCATTGACTATGTGGCGCAAAAAGCAACTGAAATGGGCGCCAGCCTGCTGCAGCCGGTCATTACCCGGCGCACCCAGGCGGAGCGGGTGAAGACATCCCGCCTGCTGGCGAACTGTGTGGAGGCCGCCGAGCAATGCAACATGCTGTTTGTGCCGCAGGTGGAAGAGTCCCTGAAGCTGGACGCGGTGCTCACGCGTTGGTCTGCCGAGCGGCAGATATTGTTTTGCGATGAGGGTTTGGCGCGCGCAGGTGATGTTTCCCCTGCGGATTATCTGCGTGCTCTGCCGGCAACCGCCAAAAAATCGCCCTGGGCCATCCTCATCGGTCCCGAAGGCGGCTTTGACGAAGCTGAACGCAAAACCCTGGCCGCCATGCCCTGTGCCCACCCGGTGTCGCTTGGGCCGCGCATCATGCGCGCCGACACGGCGCTGGTGGCGGCCATGGCCCTGTGGCAGTCCGTGCTGGGCGACTGGCGATAGTATCGCCGCCCGCGATCAGAGCAGCTTCTGCCGGATACTTTATTACAGACACCTTCTGACTTGTGCGGATTTGCGCCAGCCCCTACATGTCGAGGGTTCAAAATAAAAACTGCCTGACAATGTGTGTGTTGCGGGGGCAGTGTGGCGGGGCTGCATGGACCCCGCTTCGAGGGTCTGAGGAAACCAGAGATGTCGGCACCACCCACCTCGCGCGCCGAGGCGCAGCCTGTTGAAACCCGCGACGAGCTGGTTGCGTATCTGGCGTCAGGCTCCAAACCTCAAAGCGACTGGCGCATTGGCACCGAGCACGAAAAGTTCGGCTACCGTACCAATGACTTAAGCCCGATGCCCTACGACAATGCGCCCGGCGAAGAAGGTGCGACCGTCAAGGCAATGCTGGAAGGCATGGCGCGGTTTGGCTGGGAGCCGGCCATTGAGGACGGCAATGTCATTGCCATGATGGGCAATGACCAGACCGGCGGCGGGTCCATCACGCTTGAGCCCGGCGGCCAGTTTGAACTGTCGGGTGCGCCGCTTGAAACCCTGCACCAGACCTGTGATGAGGTTCACACGCACCTGGCGCAGGTGGCAACTGTCGCCGGTGAAATCGGTGCGGGCTTCATCGGTCTTGGATTTGCCCCCCGCCGCACCCTTGAGCAGACGCCGATCATGCCCAAGGGCCGCTATGCCATCATGAAGCGCTATATGCCCACGGTCGGCAGCCGCGGCCTCGATATGATGTTTCGCACCTGCACGGTTCAGGTGAACCTCGATTTTTCATCCGAAGCCGACATGGTGCAGAAATATCGGATCGCCATCGCGCTTCAGCCGATTGTCACAGCGCTGTTTGCCAATTCGCCCTTCGTGGAAGGCAAGCCCAACGGCATATTGTCAAACCGCGCCGCCGTATGGCTCGATACCGACAAGGACCGTACCGGCATGTTGCCGTTTGTGTTCGAGCAGGGTTTCGGTTTTGAGCAGTACACGGACTATGCGCTGGATGTGCCGATGTATTTCGTCTATCGCAACGGCGCGTATGTTGACGTTGCCGGGCACTCGTTCCGTGACTTCATGGCGGGCAAGCTCACGGGTCTTGAAGGTGAGCGCCCGACGCTGGACGACTGGGAAAGTCATCTCACAACAATTTTCCCCGAAGCCCGACTCAAGCGCTTCATCGAGATGCGCGGTGCGGACGGTGGCCCGTGGCGCCGTCTGTGCGCGCTGCCAGCATTCTGGGTTGGGCTGCTATATGACGGTGCCGCGCAGGCCGCCGCGTGGGAACTGGTCAAAGACTGGACAGTTGAGGAGCGCGAGCGGCTACACCAACAAGTGCCGATTACGGTCCTCAAAACGCCGTTCCGTGATCGCACCGTGCTCGACATTGCCCGTGATGCCCTCACGATTGCGCAGGGCGGCCTCAAAGCCCGCGCCCGCATGGACGGCTTTGACGGCGACGAGCGCGGGTTTCTGGCCGCTGTTGAAACCACTATCGACGAAGCGCGGACGCCTGCCGAAGAACTGCTTGCGCACTACGAGGGCAAATGGAACGGCAATCTGGATAGGCTGTTTGCCGAGTATTCATACTGAGGCAGGCGTGTCCGGCTCGTCGGCCCAGACAATGGATTTATAATCGAACCCGCCTTCAATGGTGGGTTTGATGATGCTGAAAAACGGCGACACATCAAAATCACGCGGCACGAAAAGCGAGTAATGCCTGATGTGCAAAATCTCGTTGCGTGTATAGCTGGAGGCAACCCGCGGCGTCGGGTCATCCACCGTCGAGATCAGCGGCAGGATCGGATATCCCACCTCCTGAAACGCCTGCGCAATCATGGTTGAACAAATGGCCCGTGTCGGGTCGCCCGCTCCCAGCGCCAGCATCCGCCGCCGGTAGCGCACCGGCACGGGCGGCGTCGGCAGCAGGTAGCGCAACAGGTCAAACACATTGCGCATGTCATAGGTGTCGCCGATACGGCCTATCGCATAGTGCACGATGGCGTCCCGGTCATCGGGCCGCAGCCGCGACGCGCGGCAGATGCGTGTGTTGAAATCGGCGTATTTCGACAACGGCACAGCGACCACACCGTGTTTTACGTCAGCCTCCACCAACATGCAGCCATCACTGCCCGGTTCCGCCTCCACCGCATTACCCACATAGATGGCCGCGTGCGACCAGGTGGACTGGGTCAAATATTTGATTGCCGCCGACATCCGCCGGTTGCCTTCCACCAGCAGCACGTCGCCTGGCTGCAACACCCTGCGCAACGTCTCAGGATCAGACGGCGTGAATGGCTGATAGCCAGGCAGCGGCTTTTCGAGGAATGCTGTCACCCTCAGACTGACAAAGCGAAATACTGCGTGCAGCAGGCGCATTGTTGATAGTCCTGTTGTTGCGGTGCGGTCAGCACCGTGCATGCCGCCATAAGATAAACCTAGCCCATTGCACTTTGTATCTGAATGGGTGTGCTAGAAAGTGGTTTGCGTGTTGTTCCGGGAATGGGGTCTTGGCAGATGTCTGACAGCATTTTGATCCATACGACAAAGCTGAAGGACAAAGAGTTTTTGCACATTCAGCATCCCAAAGATGATGCTGCCGAAGTGCTGCTCGTTCCTTTGGCAGACAGGGCCGGTCTTAAACGTGCCCCGTTGCATCTGGTCAGGGTCGCACCCGGCAAAAAAGCGTTTCCGCTGCACGCGCATCATGCAGAAGAAGAGTTTGCGTTCGTGCTTTCCGGCACCGGCGAGGTCCAGCTTGACGACATTCGCACACCCATTGGCCCCGGTGACTTTTTGGGATTTCCCACCGATGGAACAGCACACGCTTTGTGGAACACGGGCGAGGAACCGCTGGTTTATCTCACGGGCGGCGAGCGCGCGGCTGTGGAGGTGGTGGATTTTCCCGAACTCGGCCTGCGTGCAACATCAACGCGGCGCGATGGGGGCCAGGTCTATTTCGACATCGCGTCTGGCCAGAAACGTCCGATTGCGGGCGTCGGTGATGATGATTCCTAGCGTCTATGCATCATGACCAAGCCTATGCGCCGTATCATGGTCATCGGCCCCGGCGGCGCGGGAAAATCAACGCTGAGCAAGGCCCTCGCGGCAAAGCTGGACCTGCCACTGATCCACCTCGACAAGCACTACTGGCAACCTGGCTGGGTGCCCATGACCGAAGATCACTGGCCTGCGGCTGTCGAAGAACTGGCCGCGCGTGAGACATGGGTCATGGATGGCAATTTCGCCGCAACCTTCGACATCAGGATGCCCCGCACAGACCTCGTGGTGTTTCTGGATTTTGGCCGCTGGGCAAGCCTGTGGGGTGCCGTTACCCGCGTGCTAAAACAGTCAGGTCAGGTGCGCAGTGACATGGCACCCGGGTGCCCTGAAAAGTTTGATGCCGCGTTCTTTGTCTGGCTGTGGAACTTCCCGCGCGATACGCGGCCCACGCTGACAGATGCGCTGGAACGCTACCCGCAGGTGCCCGTGGTGCGGCTGACATCGCGCCGCGCGATACAGCGCTGGCTTGCGGCTATTACTTGATGGTGTGATTGACTACGCAGCCGTCCCGCCCACCGTCAGTGCTTCCATATGCAAGGTCGGCTGGCCGACGCCCACGGGCACGCCCTGTCCGGCCTTGCCGCAGGTGCCGATGCCAGTGTCGAGCTTCATGTCGTTGCCAATGGCCTTGATGCGGGTCAAAGCGTCGGCGCCGTTGCCGATCAGCGTTGCGCCCTTGATGGGGGTGGTCACCTTGCCGTCCTCAATCATGTAGGCCTCGGTGCAGGAAAACACGAACTTGCCGTTGGTGATATCCACCTGGCCGCCGCCGAAGTTGGTGGCGTAAATGCCTTTCTTGACGCCCGCCAGTATCTCGCCGGGGTCGCGGTTGCCTTCGGTCATGTAGGTGTTGGTCATGCGTGGCATCGGCTGGTGGGCGAAGCTCTCGCGCCGCCCGTTGCCGGTTGCTGCAACGCCCATGAGGCGCGCATTGAGGCGGTCCTGCATGTAGCCCTTGAGAATGCCGTCCTCGATCAACACCGTGCGCGATGTCGGTGTGCCTTCATCGTCAACGGTCAGCGAGCCGCGCCTGTTGTCCAGCGTGCCATCGTCCACCACGGTGACACCGGGGGAGGCAACACGCTGCCCCATCAGCCCGGCAAAGGCTGATTGCCCCTTGCGGTTGAAGTCGCCTTCAAGGCCGTGACCAATCGCTTCGTGCAGCAAAATGCCCGGCCAGCCCGGCCCCAGCACCACGTCCATTTCCCCGGCAGGGGCGGGCGCGGCCTCAAGATTCACCAATGCCTGCCGCAGCGCTTCGTCAGCGCCTGCCTGCCAGCTTTGGGTTTCAATGAAGCGCGCATAATTTTCGCGACCGCCGGTGCCAAATGATCCTGATTCCTGACGGTCCCCGTCGCCCACGACCACGCTCACATTGAACCGCACGAGCGGGCGCACATCGCGCACGATCTGCCCGTCGGCACGCAAAATCATCACCGCCTGCCACTCGCCCGACAGCGAGGCTGAGACCTGCCGCACGCGCGGGTCTTTGGCGCGGGCATAGGCATCAATTTCCTGAAGCAGTTTGACCTTCTCATCAAACGACGGCCCGCCGAGCGGATTTTCATCGCCATACAAATGCGCGTTGGTGGCCTGCGGACCGGCAGCCATCGAGCCCGAATGCCCGGCCTTCACCGCCTGCACAGCATCTGCGGCACGTTTGACAGCAGCTTCCGACAGATCAGACGCGTGGGCATAGCCCGTGGCCTCACCGGCAACACAGCGCAAACCAAAGCCCTGGCCCGTATCAAAGCTCGCCGTCTTCAACCGACCATCATCAAAGGCCAAAGCCTCTGACTGGGTGTACTCAAGAAACAGCTCGCCATCATCCGCACCCGACAGCGTGTCGGCGACAATCCGCGTCAAACGGTCAGGATCAAGACCGGCGCGGGTGAAGAAGAGTTCATCGGGAGTGGTCATGGCAGGGCTTTCAAACGGCTGAGTAAAATAGACTAACGCTCAAGACATAGGACTAGCGGTCCGGCATGTCATCCAGCAGGGCGGCAATGCGTGCAGATCGTGGTTGCGGGTCATTCGCCACCAGGTCCTCAATCGGCACCAACCGCCCGGGCACGCGGGACAGATCGCAAGGCACGTGAGCTTTGGAGGTGCGATACATCGGCCACTGCACCACCCGCAGCGTCTGAAGATCAACCAGAAAAACGCCGTTAATGCGGCCAAACCAGTTGTCCCAGTCGCTGAACTTCCAGTTTTGCCACCCCAAGGGCGGCGGGGCGGTAATGTCAGCAACGGACTGCGGGTGCGCGGCGCAAAAGCCGACAGCCGAACGGCCGGGGTCACGCGGGTCCAGGTAGGGCGCGGCGACTTCAATCAGCGCAGGCGCTGACCCGCCATCTTCGGCGATGTGCAGCCCGGCGGATATTTTCCGTCCGTAATGAAAATGTATCAGCGCCTCGTCACGCATGCGCGGGGTCAGCCTTTGCTATTGAGTTTCAACACCATCATACAGTGAAAAAGGTAGCCCGCCAGCGTGCGCAAACAAGGCTTTGCGCGGGCACCTATGCGTGGCCGGCCTCAGCAGACAGTAGCGCTGGGTCAACGCCAAGTGTGGCCATGGCGCGCGACCATTTTTCATTGGGCGGTGGCACAAAAATCAGCTCCGGCCCTGCGTCACATACCAGCCAGCCATTGGCTTTTATTTCCGCTTCAAGCTGGCCTGCACCCCAGCCTGCATAGCCCAGCACCAGCAGCGTGTCGCGCGGGCCATCGCCGCCCGCAATGGCGCGCAGCACATCTGTTGTCGCGGTCAGGCCTACCCCGTCACCTACCTGAACAGTGGCGCCGGTACCTTTGTATTCGGTTGAATGCAGCACAAAGCCGCGCCCGGTTTCCACCGGGCCGCCAACATGGATAGGCACATTGGCAGGTGAGGCACCGGCGACCTCAATCGACAACTGGTCCAGCAGTTCGTCAAACGTGATGTGGTCAGCGCGTCGGTTGATAATCAGTCCCATGGCACCGTCATCCCCGTGCGAGCACATATAGACAACTGTCTGCGCAAAGCGGCGGTCTTCCATTGCGGGCATGGCAATAAGAAACCGGCCTTGCAGCGACCGCGAAGGGTCCGTCATGAATGGTGATTTATCTGCTGTCATGCGGTGATGTTACCCCGTCAGGCATCCACCGCCAAAGCCCGCATGGAGACGAGATTAACGCACCTCACGCAACAGTGACCGTCGCGGGCGCAGTTGGCAGGCAACGTTCAGCTTTCCGCGTTATGATGCGAACCATGCAACGAACTTTTTTCAACATGCCTTGTGTGGTGGCGTGCCTTGCTGCGGTTGCGCTGGGTATGGGTTTCTCAGCCCCCACACATGCCGGCGACACACGGCTTGGCGAGCGGCTGGCCACGCACGCAGCACCCCCCGGCGCTAGTGCGTGGGACGTAAGCATGGCATCAAGGTTGCGGCTCGTGGCAGCGCAAACATCTGCCACCTTGCAACCGGGTGAAACCGCTTTGGCGGCGGGGGTCGAAATCACCCTCGACAAGAACTGGAAAACCTATTGGAGCACCCCTGGTGACACAGGAATTGCGCCGATGTTCGACTTTTCCCGTTCCACTAACGTCGCATCCGTTGGTGTGTCGTATCCCATGCCGCAGCGCTTTGATCTGCCCGGTGATATCAGTTTTGGCTACGAGGGCCGCGTTGTGTTTCCGCTCACCGTGACCCCGCAGGTGCCCGGCGCGCCGGTGGTTCTGGCGGCTGATGTTGTGTACGGCGCCTGCGAAGAGCTGTGCATTCCCGTTGAAGCAAAAGCACAACTGACGTTCGCCGCAGCGCCCGCTGCGACGACGCGCTTCGCGAACGATATTGCCCGCTGGCGGGAGCGTGTGCCCGCGGCCCATGGGGCAATACTCGCGCGCGTTGAACCCGTCACTGACAACAAAGGTGCGCGGCTGGTGATCGACGTGAATGCCCCTGCGGCATGGTCGGCTCCGACCATCATTGCTGAACTGGTGGACGGCCCGGCCCGTGCCTATCTCGGCACGCCCACCTATCAGCCCGACGGCTCCCACGCGCGTTTTGTGTTTCCGGTCAAAATCCACAAAGGTGGTCCGGGTTTGCACGGTGGCGCGACACTGGCCATCACCGTTGCCGATGGGGCAGAGGCAGTGGCTGCAGCTGAGCCTGACACGCCGATGTGGGCGCAACACTTCGAGTATGTTCTTCCCCCACAATAGGCTGGCCATTCCGCTCCCTTGCGGGTTTAATGCGGGCCAAATTGACACCCGCAAAACACCTCACCATTCAAGGGAGATTTTCCAATGGCCATCAGCGTTGGCGATCGTATTCCGGACGCAACCCTCACCATCATGACCGAAAACGGTCCGACCCCGGTCGCTACAGCCGACATGTTCGCCGGCAAGAAAGTGGTCGTGTTCGCCCTGCCGGGCGCGTTCACGCCCACATGCTCAAACCAGCATCTGCCCGGATTTATTCAGCATGCGGATGAAATTAAAGGCAAAGGCGTGGACAGCATTGTCTGCCTGTCAGTCAATGATGCGTTCGTGATGGATGCCTGGGGCAAGGCGCAGTCTGCCGGCGACAAAGTGCAGATGGTGGGCGATGGCAATGGCGACCTGACAAAAGCCATGGGCCTTGATTTTGATGGGTCCGGCTTTGGCATGGGCACCCGCTCGCTGCGCTATTCCATGCTGGTGGAAGACGGTGTGGTGAAAAGCCTCAACCAGGAAGCCAACCCCGGCGAAGCCAAGGCGTCCGGTGCCGAGACGATGCTTGGTCAGCTTTAGCTCAATCAGAAACACCATCAGAAGCACTGTGTGGACCCCCGGTGGCGGGGGTCCATGCCACATCTGCCTGGTGCGCTACCGATAGGCCTCAAGCCCGTTGCGGGCCAATTCATCTGCCCGGTCATTTAGCGGGTGACCTGAGTGGCCTTTTACCCAGTGCCATTCAACGGTATGCCGTTCAGCGGCCTCCTCCAGTCGCTGCCACAGGTCGGCGTTTTTTACCGGCTTTTTGGCGGCTGTACGCCAGCCGTTTTTCTTCCACCCGTGAATCCATTTGGTAATGCCGTCGCGCACATAGGTTGAATCCGTGTGCAGATGAACTTCAACGGACCGCGTCATGGTTTCCAGCGCCATGATTGCCGCCATGAGTTCCATGCGGTTGTTGGTGGTGCCTGCTTCGCCGCCGGAAATCTCGCGCTCATTGTTGCCTGCAATCAGGATTGCCCCCCAGCCACCGGGGCCGGGGTTTCCTGAACACGCGCCATCCGTATAGACATCAACCCGCGTCATCAGCCGCCATATCCGTAGTCAGCAGCGCCCACGGCGTGTTGATGAAACCGCAGGCGTTTCAAATACTCGCGCGGGTCTTTTGGCTTCACCAGCGCATCCTGCGGGCCATCCAGCCAGTCCACCAGACGGGTCAGCAAAAACCGCAGGGCCGCGCCGCGTGCTAGCAGGGGCAGGGCGTCGGCTTCCGCATCATCAAGCGACCGCACTTTGTTGTAGCCTGAAAGCAGCGCCCGGCCTTTGGTCACGTTGAAACTGTCATCTGCCTCAAAGCACCAGGCATTAAGACAGATTGCAATGTCATAGGCATACGCATCAGTGCAGGCGAAATAAAAGTCGATCAGGCCCGACAGTTCCGCGCCGATGAAGAACACGTTGTCTGGAAAAAGGTCGGCATGAATGACGCCGGTCGGCAGATCATTTGGCCAGTGTGCCGCCATCAGCGCCAACTCATCCGCAATCAGCGCGCCCAGCCCTTCGCTCACACGGTCAGCGCGCCCGGCCACGGTGTCTGCGAGAGTATGCCACCCCGCGACCGAAAGCGCGTTGGGGCGCGTCATTGAAAAGTCGCTGCCTGCCTCGTGCATGGCGGCAAGGGCGCTGCCAACCTGTGCGCAGTGCGCTGCGGTCGGGCGTTTCACGTCCATGCCCTCAAGAAAAGTCACAAGCGCCGCCGGACGCCCCGCAAGCCGGTGCAGCAGGGTTCCGTCGCGTGCATGTACCGGCACAGGGCAGGCGAGACCTCGCGCTGCGAGATGCTCCATCAGCCCCAGAAAAAACGGCAGGTCGCTTTCCGCCGTGCGTTTTTCATACAGGGTCAGAATGTAGGGCGAGGTGGTGGTGTGCAGCAGAAAGTTCGAGTTTTCGACGCCCTCGGCAATGCCCTTGATGGAACTAAGCGTGCCGATGTCGTAGCGCGACATGAAGTCCGCCAGTGCATCGTCGGGAATCTCTGTGTAAACCGCCATTGCTTGTCGTATCAGGCTCGCGCGCAAAGGCGCAACACATCAGCACACCCGTGTCACGAAGCAATCAGTTGCTTGGGCAGCTTGAAGATTACGTCCTCGGACGACACCGTTACTTCTTCGGTGGTGACGGCAAAGCGGCGGGAAATCTCATCAATGACACCCTGAACCAGCGATTCGGGAGCTGAGGCACCCGCCGTCAGGCCCACAACAAACCGGCCGCCGTTGCGTGCGGCAACAGCAGTTTCAAGGGCTGTCCAGTCAACTTCAGATGCCTTTTGCACCAGTTGCGCCGTTGTGCAGCCCGCTTTCTCGGCAACTTCCACCAGCCGAACCGAGTTTGAGGAATTGGGCGCACCCACCACAAACAGCGTATCGCAGCTTTCCGCGATAGCCTTGACTGCCGCCTGCCGGTTGGTGGTCGCGTAACAGATATCGTTTTTGTGCGGTCCGCGAATGGCCGGAAAGCGCTTCTTGAGAGTTTCGACAACTGCCAGCGTATCGTCGAGCGACAGCGTGGTTTGTGTCACGTAAGCAAGGTTTTGGGGGTCCGGGGGGGTGACAGAGTTTGCGTCACCCACGGTTTCAATCAGCGTAATCGCACCATCAGGTAACTGGCCAAGCGTGCCTTCCACTTCCGGGTGCCCCTCATGGCCGATCATCAGAATGTGGCGGCCTTCCTCGAAGTGACGATTGGCCTCCACATGCACCTTGGAAACCAGCGGGCAGGTGGCGTCCAGATAAAACATGCCGCGCTGCTCAGCGTCCGCAGGAACTGACTTGGGTACACCGTGAGCCGAAAAAATCACCGGCCGTGACGGATCGCTGATCTCGTCAAGCTCTTCCACGAATACGGCACCCTTGCGCTCAAGCTCCTCCACCACGTGGCGGTTGTGCACAATCTCGTGGCGGACAAATACCGGCGCGCCGTATTTTTCGATGGCGCGTTCAACCATCAGTATGGCCCGGTCAACGCCGGCACAAAAGCCGCGCGGGGCAGCGAGCAGTATGGAAACAGGAGGGCGCTGGGTCACGAACGGTCTTTCCGCATTACGGCCAAAACAAAACTCTCACGGGCACAAAGAACCTTGTCACCAACATCCCTCGCGTGTTGTGCCTTGCTGGGGTGGGCGCGCTTGGCTTACTGTTCCTACCCGCTCACCATCTGACTGCGATACTTTGTTCTCACAGTCTTCAAGCGGCAGTCTCCAAGCGTAAGTGAGCCACCCGGCCCCCCAAGTCAAGGCATTGAAATACCGAATGGCAGCAGTAAAAAACCCCAGTCTATCAAGGGTATTTCCCTTTATACGCTCAGTCTCACGCGTTGGATTTATGGCAGCCGCAGCCCTTCTCATCGCCGGGTGCGGGTGGTGGAGCGGTGCCGACCGTGAAGTCGCTGTCAAACGCGGCTGCCCGAACGCGGGCATTCTGGCCGATGCTCAACTCAAAACCGAGTATCGCGACGCCCAGGGCCGCGACATCACCGATGTGGCGTATCGCTGGGAACTTCTGGATGCGGTTGCCGAGTGCTCCTACGACGATACCGAAATTGACGTGGACTACGCGCTGTCCATGGGTGTGACCGCAGGCCCGGCCGCCTCACGAAGCGTCGTGACGGCCCCCATCTTTGTGGCTGTCACCCGCAACGGCGAGACCATTCTCCAACGTTCCACGTTTGAGGCCGAGGTCGAGTTCGAGCAGGGCCAGCGACAGGCGGTTTATACCCGTACATTCAGGGGGCTAACCTGGGAGGTGGGTGAGGAAGACGGTCGCCTTTATGAGGTCGTCATCGGTTTTGAGCTGACACCTGAACAGGTCGAAGAGAATCGCCGCCGCGCCCGCTTTTGATCATCATGCATCGTGCCGGCATGGGCGCCGCCAAAACGCGCGGCGCTGGTGCCACATATCCCCAGCTTTGTTGCTCATATTGAGTTGGCTTCGTTGACTCCTGCCCGCGCCTCCCTATCATCGCATCGGTCAGCCTAACCCGCGCGGGAGAGACTGGCGGGTGGGTGGTTTCATGTTTGAACACCTGCCCAAAGGCGCCGAAGGAGCAACCGCCCCGGAAACTCTCAGGCACCAGGGACCGCGTGGGGATGACACTCTGGAAAGCAGTGCGCAGGTCATTTTGCGACGCTCACCGAAGGAGTAAGCCCGCCACCGAGGCTTGTGCCGGTTACAGCACATCGCTTCAGGTTGGGTGAATCTCTCAGGTTTTTCGACAGAGGGGGCGCTTTGCCATTGGCTCTTTATGTTGAGCGCCGGGGGCGGGCGGTCTCATGAGTCTGTCGAAAGCAAATACCCAGTGGCTGATGGTTCTTCTCACGATCTGAAAACAACTCCCCTGCATTCGCTGCATGTGGAGCTGGGGGCCAAAATGGTCCCCTTCGCAGGCTACGATATGCCGGTGCAATATCCGCTCGGCGTGCTTGGCGAACACAACCACACCCGTGCCAAAGCCGGTCTGTTTGATGTTTCGCACATGGGGCAGGCGTTTCTTGAAGGGCCGGACCATGAGACCACGGCGCGCGCGCTCGAAGCCCTGGTGCCCGGTGACATGCGGGGCCTTGCGCGCGGCCAGCAGCGTTACACAGTTCTCCTCACCGACGACGGTGGCATCATCGATGACCTGATGGTCGCGCGTTCAGCATCAGCCGATGACGATGGCCGCCTGTTTCTGGTGGTCAATGCCTCGCGCAAGGATGTTGACTACGCGCACATCGCGTCGTGCCTGCCACAAGGTGTTACGCTGGCTCCGGCCACTGAACGTGCGCTGCTTGCCCTTCAGGGGCCAGCGGCAGTTGAGGTAATGGCGCGTCATTGCCCCCAGGCCGCTGACCTTACTTTCATGAGCGCCACAAGCGCGGAGTTTGTTGTCGGGGGGCAAAGCATCGACTGCCACGTCAGCCGTTCGGGCTATACCGGCGAAGACGGCGTTGAAATCTCCGTACCGGCTGCCCACGCGCAGACGATGGCTCGCGCGCTGCTGGCGCATGATGAAGTGGAGCCGATCGGCCTTGGTGCCCGCGACAGCCTGCGTCTTGAGGCCGGGCTTTGTCTCTACGGCAATGACATTGACGAAACAACCTCGCCCGTTGAAGCCTCCATTGCCTGGGTCATTCCCAAACACCGCCGTGTGGCCGGAGATTTTCCGGGTGCGGAGCGTATTCTCAGGGAGCTTGCCGATGGCCCGTCGCGCAAGCGCGTCGGCATTCTGCCCGACGGCAAGGCCCCCGCGCGCGGCCACACCGAAATACAGGTGGCAGGCGCGGCGGTGGGCGAAATCACCTCCGGCGGCTTTGGCCCCACCACAGACGGCCCCGTCGCCATGGGCTATGTGGCCTTAGCGCACGCCAAGGTAGGCACTTCTCTTGATCTCATTGTGCGTGGCAAGCCGCGCACCGCGCATGTGGCCAGGTTGCCCTTCGCGCCCCATCGCTACGCAAAATAGGAATCGACATGGCTGATATCAAATACACCAAGGACCACGAATGGGTGCGCGTTGAAGGCGATACCGCCACCGTGGGCATTACCGATTACGCGCAGGAGCAACTGGGCGACGTTGTATATGTGGAACTGCCCGACATCGGCAAAACCGTGGGGCAGGGCGACGAGGCTGCCGTTGTCGAATCGGTCAAGGCGGCCTCTGAGGTCTATGCGCCGGTCTCCGGCGAAGTTATCGAAATCAATGACGGGCTGGCGGATGCGCCTGCCGGCGTCAATGACGACGCAATGGGCAGCGGCTGGTTCGTCAAGCTCAGGCTGAGCAACACCAGCGAACTCGAAAAACTGATGTCCGAAGACGAGTACAAAACCTATCTGGCGGAGCTCGATTGATGCGTTACCTTCCCCTCACGGCGGACGACCGCCAGCAGATGCTCGGCGTCATTGGTGCCAAAAGCATTGATGATCTGTTCATTGATGTGCCGGAAGCCGCGCGCATCAAGCACACATTTGATCTGCCGCCTCACCAGGGCGAACTTGAGGTCGAGCGCGCTTTGTCTGCCATGGCCGCTAAAAACACGAGCGCGGGAAGCGTGCCGTTTTTCGTTGGCTGTGGCGCCTACAAGCACCACGTGCCCGCCTCGGTGGATCACCTGATCCAGCGCTCGGAGTTTTTGACCTCCTACACGCCTTACCAGCCGGAAATCTCGCAGGGCACGCTGCAATATCTGTTCGAGTTTCAAACCCAGGTAGCCCTGCTGACCGGCATGGATGTGGCCAACGCCTCCATGTATGACGGCTCGACCGCGTGTGGCGAAGCCGTGCAGATGGCGCACCGCGTGACCCGCCGCAACAAGGCGCTGCTGTCGGGCAACCTGCACCCGCATTACCGCGCCGTAATTGAGACATCGGCCCGGTTTGCAGGCGATGGTGTTGTTGCGCTGGATGCCGCGCCGACCAGTGCTGAAGACATTGCAGGCCGGATCGACGACGACACGTCCTGCGTCGTCGTTCAGTACCCGGACTTTTTCGGCAATGTGCGCGATCTGACCGACATTGCTGCTGCGGCGCACGCCCAAGGCGCATTGATGATTGTCGCCATTCCCGAAATCATTTCCATGGGTGCCCTCAAGACCCCCGGCGAGATGGGGGCAGATATTGTGGTGGCCGAAGGCCAGTCCATCGGCAACGCGCTTAATTTCGGCGGGCCGTATGTGGGTCTGTTCGCCACCCGCCAGAAATACGTGCGTCAGATGCCGGGCCGTCTGGCCGGTGAAACCGTGGATGCGGATGGCAAGCGCGGCTATGTGCTGACACTCTCTACCCGCGAACAACATATTCGCCGTGAGAAAGCCACCAGCAACATCTGCACAAACTCGGGTCTGTGCTGCCTGGCTTTCACCATTCATCTGGCCCTGCTGGGCGAAAAAGGCTTCACCCGCCTTGCCGCCCTCAATCACGAAAGCGCCATCAAGCTGGCGGACGCGTTGTCTGCCGTACCCGGTGCAGACGTGCTGACACCAGCATTCTTCAATGAGTTCACAGTGCGGACACCTAAACCTGCCGCGCAGGTGATTGAGGCTCTTGCCGAAAAAGGCGTGCTGGGCGGTGTGCCCGCGTCACGGCTGATGCCCGATGATAAATCGGTCAGTGATCTGATTATTGTCGCCGCAACTGAAGTCAACACGGATGCTGACCGCGCAGCCTATGCCGCAGCGCTTACCGAGGTTCTGTCATGAGCAGTAAAACAACATTCACCGGCCATCGCGGTCTTGACCACGAAGAGCAGCTGATTTTCGAGCGCGGCCGCGAGGGTGCCTGCGGCGTGGACCTGCCCGAACCCGACGGTGTGGCGTCACGCCTTGGCGGCCTTGAACGCAAGGGGGCCGTTGGCCTTCCCGGTCTGTCAGAGCCTGAAGTGGTCCGCCATTTCGTGCGCATGTCACAGAAGAACTATGCCATTGACGCAGGCTTTTATCCGCTGGGCTCATGCACCATGAAGCACAACCCGCGCCTCAACGAAAAAATGGCGCGCCTTCCGGGCTTTGCGGACGTGCACCCGCTGCAGCCGCAATCCACTGTGCCCGGCGCGCTCGAACTCATGCACGAACTGGCCCGCTGGCTGATGGAGCTTACCGGGATGCCTGCCGTCGCCATGTCGCCCAAGGCAGGTGCCCACGGTGAGCTGTGCGGCATCATGGCCATGCGCGCAGCCCTTGAAGCGCGGGGCGAAGCAGCCACCCGCACCCGCATTCTGGTGCCTGAAAGTGCCCACGGCACAAACCCGGCAACGGCGGCAGCCTGCGGCTTTACCGTTGACGCCATTCCAGCCACCGACGAAGGCCGCGTGGACCTTGCAGCCTTCGAGGCCAAGCTCGGCCCGGACGTTGCGGGCATCATGCTCACCAACCCCAACACCTGCGGCCTGTTCGAACGTGACATCCGCAAAATTGCCGATGCCGTTCACGAGGCAGGCGGCTATTTTTATTGCGACGGCGCCAACTTCAACGCCATTGTCGGCCGCGTGAAGCCGGGCGATCTGGGCGTGGATGCCATGCACATCAACCTGCACAAGACATTTTCCACACCTCATGGCGGCGGTGGTCCCGGTGCAGGCCCTGTAGTGTTCTCGGATGCCCTGGCCCCCTTCGCGCCGCTGCCTTATGTGGTGAGCGATGCAAAAGGTCTGCGGCTGGTGGAGGACGACGCATCGTCAGACGCAACGCCGTTTGGCCGCATGGTCGCCTTCCACGGCCAGATGGGCATGTTCGTCCGCGCGCTGTCCTACATGATGAGCCACGGCTCGGATGGTCTGCGGCAAGTGGCCGAAGACGCCGTGCTGAACGCCAACTACGTGCTGGAAACCCTCAAGAGCGAAATGACGGCGAGCTTTGAGGGTCCGTGTATGCACGAGGCACTGTTCGATGATCGCTTCCTCAAGGGAACCGGCATTGAGACGCTGGACTTTGCCAAGGCAATGATCGACGAGGGCTACCACCCGATGACGGTCTATTTCCCGCTTGTTGTGCATGGCGCGATGCTGATTGAGCCAACGGAAACCGAGTCCAAGGAGACATTGGACGAGTTCATCGGCTGCATGTTGGATCTTGCCAAAGCTGCAAAAGCCGGCGATACGCAACGCTTCAAGAACGCCCCCGAACTCACACCACGCCGCCGCCTTGATGAAACCACCGCCGCCCGCAACCCGGTGCTGCGCTGGACACCACCAGCCCCGGCGCAGGCAGCGGAATAGGGGTAGCGCGCTCGAGCAGTAGTAATGGCGCTTCGCCTCATTCCCGTATCCCCGGGCTTGACCCGGGGTCCACTCGCTGATCTGCAGGGAAAAGCCACTGAGAGTGCATTTGGTGTTGCTTCGGGCGGTGCTCAAATCCTAGGTGCAGGGTCGCAAATGCGAGTAGGCCCCGGGTCAAGCCCGGGGATACGGCAGTGGGCTGGTACAAGAAAGAATCGGCGTAAGGTCTGAAAGTGACCGACGCCGACTTTCTCACCCTCATTCAAAGAAACCCGGCCAATGCTGCCATTCTGCATCGTGCGCCGACGCTTGGTCTTGCTGATGCGTGGCTGGTCTCAGGCAGCCTGTTTCAGACCGTCTGGAACGCGCTGACAGACCGGCCCGCCGGACACGGTATCAAGGACTATGACATTTTCTATTTTGATCGCGACACATCCTACGAAGCGGAGGACGAGCAGATACGCCGTGCGGCAGACCTGTTCCAGGATCTCGACATCAGTATCGAGGTGCGCAATCAGGCACGCGTGCACCTTTGGTACAAAGATCATTTCGGCATCGACTACGCGCCGCTGTCTTCCGCCTGCGAGGGCATTGATCGCTTTCTGGCGATCGCCTGCAAGGTCGGCGTGTCGCTTGACGGACAGCAGCGCATCTATGCGCCTGATGGCCTCGACGACATGGCGCAGTTGCGCATTCGCCCGAACGCGAGTGCCAACTTTTTAGCCGAGCACTACGCTGCCAAGTGCGCGCGATGGCAAGGCATGTGGCCCGAACTAACCATTGAGGCCGTTTAGCCGCCGCGTGGATCCCCGGTCAAGCCGGAGGATGGCGGGGTTCTATCGTTGTTGAAAAGCACAAGGCCTAACGCCACCGCCAAACTACCATCCTCCGGCTTGACCGGAGGATCCAGGATGCGCTGGCCGCGAGACCATCCTTCCAGATGGTGTTTCAGCGCACACCGTGGTCAACAAAAAGCCCCGCCGATGAGGGCGGGGCGTTTTACTCGGTTGCTGCAACCCTGCCTAAACGAGACGCTGGCGCACCTGATCCAGGCTGTCATTTATGAGGGCGTCCTGACGGGCATCATCGCTGGTTTCGGCCAGCACTTTGGCGGCGGCCGCAATGGCCACTTCCGTTGCAGCGTCGCGGACATCCTTCATGGCCTGTGATTCAGCCATGGCAATTTTCTGTTCGGCAAGGGCTGTGCGCCGTGCCACCTGCTCATCGAGTTTTACTTTTGTTTCAGCAGCCAGACGTTCGGCCTCGTGGCGTGCCTGCGACACGATTTCCTGCGCCTCTTCCTCGGCGTCGCGCTGCTTGCGCTGATACTGGGCCAGCAGGGCCTGCGCTTCTTCGCGCAGCTTGCGGGCTTCTTCCAGCTCGGTCTTGATGGCATCAGCGCGCGCATCAAGCGCCGACGTGATGCGCCCGGCAACGCCGAAATACAGCAGCAGCCCGACAAAGCCAAAAAACGAAATGGCAGTAATGAAACTGCTATCGGAAAAAAGCGACAACATGATGCTTTGGCTCCTCTAGCCCTTCAGTTCCGCGTCAACCGCCTGCGAAACCTTCGCAGCATCAACGCCGGAAATGCCAAGCTGTGCCACAACGGCAGCGGCAACATCAGCCGCTATGCCGCGCACATTGCTCATGGCGTCGGTTTTGGTGGCAGTGATCCGGGCTTCTGCTGCTTCCAGCTTCTGGTCCAGTTCTGCTTCCAGCTTGTCACGAAGGGCATCGGTCTCGCGACCCAGCTCCTCGCGGGTGTCAGACGCAATCTGATGGGCCTTGGCACGGGCTTCCGCCAGCGCCGTTTCGTAGCCCTCAATGGCAGCGTCCGTTTCAGCCTTGAACTGTGCGGCCTGGTCCAGATCGTTGGCGATCCGGTCCCGCCGGATTTCCAGCGCCTGTGCCACGCGCGGCAGAGCCACGCGCGACATCAGGAAATAGAGCACGCCAAACGTCAGCAGCAGCCATATCAACTGCGGTGCAAAGGTGGAAAAGTCGAGCTGAGGCATACCGCCGGACTGTGCATCATCCATTGCAATGCCAAGCCCTGCTTCTGCCTGCTCACCAATGACAAGCACGCTTGTTTCACCCGCTGTGTTTTGAGCAAGGATGATTGGCGTCTCGTAGTCAGAGGTCATGGACGTATCGGCCATGCTCACGAACCTTTCCGTATGCTGATGGTCTGGAAACTGCGAAGTGCAGTCTTAGACCACGAACAGCAGCATCATTGCGACAACGAGGCCGAACAGACCCGTGGCTTCAGCAAGGGCAAAGCCGAGCAGAAGGTTGGGGAACTGGCCCTGGGCCGCTGCCGGGTTGCGCAGAGCGCCGGCAAGGTAGTTACCGAAGATGTTACCAATACCAAGACCGGCACCGGCAAGGGCGATGCAGGCAATACCGGCACCAATGTATTTTGCAGCTTCCGCTTCCATGTCGAAGTCTCCTTAGAAATGTTGCCGACGGTCTTCAGTGACGGCCGGTGAAGTCAAACCGAGTAGTGATACGCCCGATCAGTGATGAACGTGCAGCGCATCGTTGAGGTAGATGCAGGTGAGAATGGCAAACACATAGGCCTGCAGAAATGCCACCAGCACTTCCAGCCCCGTGAACGCCACCATAAAGGCGAGAGGTGCCCAGCCGCCCCAGGCGCCGAGCATGATGGCAAACCCGGCAAACACCTTGAGCATGGTGTGGCCCGCCAGCATGTTGGCGAACAGCCGGACCGAAAGGCTCAAAGGCCGGGTGAGATAGGAAATCATTTCAATGATGGTGATGAGCGGCAGCAGAATGATCGGCACACCGGACGGCACGAACAGCCGGAACCAGCCAAGCCCGTGCTTGTACAGTCCCAGAAGCGTGATGCCGCCAATCACAAAAATCGCCATCGCAAAGGTGACAATGATGTGGCTCGTCACCGTGAACGAGTAGGGCAGCAGGCCAAACATGTTGGCAAACAAAATGAACATGAACAGCGAGAAAACAAACGGGAAGAACGGCTGGCCTTCGTTGCCGGTGTTCTGCCGCAGCATGTTAGCCACAAACTCGTAGGAGAGTTCGGCCATCGACTGCCAGCGGCCGGGAACCAGCGCGCGCGACGAGACCGAGAAAATCATGAAGACCGAAATCGCCGTAATCGCCGCGACCATCCACATGGCGGAATTGGTGAATGACGCATCAAAGCCAAACAGCTCGATCGGCAACAGCCGCACGATCTCGTACTGGTGCATGGGATCTACTGGAAACGCGCCCGGTTCAGCTGGAGCAGCCATCTTTGCCTCTTAACACCCATAATGACCGCGACACGCCGCGACCTAGTCTTCGTTTTTGTCGCTCGACTGTTTGTTCATCTCGTTGGCAGCGCGAACGGCATTGAGAATGCCTGCAGCAATACCAAAAAAGAAGAACACCAGCAGCAGCCAGGGCTCAGTGCCCAGCCAGTTATCCAATGTCCACCCGATAAACCCGCCGACCAGAACCCCCGCCACCATCTCACTTGAGAGGCGAAAGGCCTGACCGAATGCCGTTTGGCGGTTTTCCGGTCCGTTGTTCACCCGCCGCTTGCGTGCTTCGTCGAGGCGGCGGTCGAAATCCTGTTTGTCGTCCATGGCGTTCATCTCTCAGCAAACACCCTGAAGCTCTCACGGTGTGCGGCCAATTCCCTGCAAGGTATCTGCGTTTGGTCATGACATGACCAGCCGACTGACACTGCATGAAACCGCTGTAGATGACCTGCCTTGGGGCGAATGCCCACATGAACTGGAAGGATTCCCGCCGCAAACCGTTGCAACACGCTTCGCTTGGGGTTGAAGTCGGGCGCACCATAGTTTCGCCCATACCCCCTGTCAAGCAACGCGGGAAGGGGTGTAACTATATGTTTTTATTGACAAAAAACGCGCTCTCCAAAGTGTCGCAGCCGCTGTTTCGTGCCGACTCTTTCGCGTTGCAGCAAATAGACACCCGGCAAGGCGGTTTCAGCCCCGTTCACAGTAGATTTTGACTGCATCCAGGTCCGGCGCCAGCACGCGCTCAATGCCGCCCATCACCAATGGTGCTGCCATGCGCGCCTTGAGCGTCTGTGGTTTGCCGTCGAGGGTCCAGACAAGCTGCGTGCTCTTGCCTTTTTTGTAAATGTCGAAGGTTGCGTCCCACGTGGCGCCTCCCGCCTCCGACATGATGCGCACCATTTCGATGGGCTCGTATTCAACGACCTCAAAAATCGTCGACCGCTCACGTCCGGCGATCAGGCGGGCCACCCGATACTGGCAGCCGACGCCGCGCTCAATATCGGTCAGGCATTCTGCCGCACGGATGGAGGGAACGGCGAGGGCAAAGACATCCAGATGCGCCACCACATCAAACACCTTCTCAGGCGTGCTCTTGATGGTTTTTTCGATCTGGATGGAGGGCATGGCTTCAGCCTCTTGTTCTTTGTACCGATGACAGTCGATGCAACGCCCGATGGATCCCCCGGTCAAGCGGGAGGATGCTGGTTGTGCGAAAGAATACGGCTACACCGCGTCTCGGATGGCTTCGGCACCGGCCAGATCAACCGACACAAGCTGGCTGACGCCCGGCTCTGCCATCGTCACACCAAACAGGCGGTCCATCTGTGACATGGTGAAGGGGTGGTGGGTGATGACCAAAAAGCGGGTGTCTGTTTCGCCGCGCATGTCGTTGAGCAGCTTGCAGAACCGTTCCACATTGGCATCGTCCAGCGGTGCGTCCACTTCGTCCAGCACGCAGATGGGCGACGGGTTGGTGAGGAACACCGCAAAGATCAGCGACATGGCCGTCAATGCCTGTTCGCCACCAGAAAGCAGCGACAGCGTGGTCAGTCGCTTGCCGGGCGGGCGGGCAAAAATCTCAAGGCCTGCTTCCAGCGGATCATCCGATTCAACAAGCTCCAGATGCGCCGTGCCGCCGCCGAACAGGCGTGTAAACAGCCGGGTGAAGTTTTCGTTCACCGTGTCAAACGCTGCCATCAGACGCTGGCGGCCTTCGCGGTTGAGACTGCCGATGCCCTGCCGCAGCTTGGCGATGGCCTGTTCAAGGTCGCTGCGCTCGCTCGTCATGGAATCGAGCTGCTCCTGCGCCTCACGGCTTTCTTCCTCGGCACGCAGATTGACCGCGCCCATGTTTTCACGCTCGCGCTTGTAGCGCTCAAGCTTGCGTTCCACATCATCGAGTTCCGGCAGCGCCTCGTCATCGCTGATGTCAGCCGCCGCCAGCACAGCGTCAGGCGTCACCTCAAAGGCTTCGTGAATGAGCCGGGCGGCCTCCGCCACCTGGTTGCGCGCGCCTTCCAGCATGGCATCAATGCGGGCCCGTGTTTCACGCGCTTGGCTCAGGGCAGCGGTGGCTTCTTTGGCCGCCTTGTCGGCTTCGGCCAGGTCGCTTTCCGCACTGGCCAGTGCATCCGCTGCATCCTGCCGGGTTTTTTCCGAGTCCGACAACAGCCCCATCAGCGCCTTGGCTTTTTCCTCCACCTGCGCAGGCACCTGCTCAAGCGTTGTGCGCTCCGCTTTGGTTGAGGCAAGCCGCTCTTCCAGCGTGGCGATCTGCCGGTTGGCTGTTTCAAGCCGGGCCTGCCAGCGCTGGCGTTCAATGCCGATGGCAGCCAGCCGCTGGGTGCGCGCCTGAGCCTCGCGTGCCAGCCCGTCAAAGGCGGCACGCGCGTGGCTGGTTTCCTGGCGCAGGGTTTGTACTTGCGCGCGCAGCGCATCAAACGCTGACCGCTTTTCAGCTTCGTCCGGCAGTGCATTCGCCTCTGCCGTCAGCGCCTCAAGCGCCACACGGGTTTCCTCAATGTCGCTGGCAGTGCGCGCCAGCCCGTCATCAACAGCGGCCAGCCGGGTGATCTGCGACGACGCGGCCTTCTCAGCTTCGGCCAAAGCATCCTGCGCGGCAGTCAACGCGGCCTGTGCTGATTTCCACTCGGTACGCACGGCATTTTCGCGTGCCGCCGCATCGCGCACGCCTGCCTGTGCCGCCTCATGCAGAGTGCCCAGACGCTTTACTTCGGCGCGGGCCGCTTCAAGCTCCGCATCAAGTTCGGCAAGGCGATTGCGCTGGGCAAGACGCTGTGCGGCAGCGGTCGGCGCGTCGGCAGCCGCGGTAAACCCGTCCCACCGCCACAGGTCACCTTGCTTGGACACAAGGCGTTGCCCTGGCGAAAGCTGAGCCTGCAACGCGCGGCCAAGCGCCTTGTCCACCAGCCCCACATGCGACAGCCGACGCTGCAAGGCTGCGGGGCCGGTCACGTAAGTGGAGAGCGGTTCCGCCCCTTCCGGCAGGCCGCGCGCATGGTCAATGGCGGGCAATGTGTGCCAGTGAACCGGCGCTGCTTCGTCGGCAGGCTGCTCAATGTCTTCGCCAAGGGCAGCACCCAATGCCGCCTCAAAGCCCGGACGAACCGACACGCTGTCGATCAGCGGCGGCCACAGATCACCGTCGGCAACGCGCAACAGGTCTGCCAGTGCGGAGGCTTCCGCTTCCAGCTTGCCAAGGCGTTGCTGCGCTGAACCAAGCGGCCCGCGCGCCTGTTCTTCGGTTGCGGCGGCCTGCGTGCGGGCACGCTCAGCATCCTGCGTGGCGGCTTCTGCGGCACGCACGGCTTCGCGCGTCCGCTCAACGCCTGCGCGTCGGCCTGCCATGGCGGCCTGTACATCGGCGGAGCGGGCAATCTGTTCGCGCTCTGCGGCCAGCGTGTCGCGTGCCTGCGCCAGCTTGTGCGCCCGCGCTTTTGTCTCATCAATGCGCCGGGTCAGTGCCTGACGCCGCGCGGCAAGCTCCGCCAGTTCGCTTGAAAGCGTTTCAACGCCGGTTTCTTTCTGCGTCAGTTCGGCACTCAGCCGCGCAACCTCTGCTTCGGCCTGCGCGCGCGCCTCGTCCGAACCAGCATCAGCGGCCTTGAGTGTTGCTTCTTCCTCACCCAGCGACGTGAGGCTCTCGGTTGTATCCGCAATGCCATCACGCTCGCGGGTCAAATCGTCGTTGATTTGCCGCAGCAGGGCATCCAGCCGCTCAAGCGCCTGTTCGGCCTGGCGTGCCTCATTGGCCAATTGATCCCGCTCAACCGTCAGGCGGTGATAGGCCGCCGCCGCGCGGGACTCGGTGTCGCGCAGTTCCGGCAGTTTCGCCGAGGCTTCAACCTGCAGCCGCGATGTGCGGGCTGTTTCCTCAGTGGCACTTGCCACCGCGCGGTCTGCGGCTTCAAGTCCCGTGACATGTGTGGCTTCAACGTTGGACGCCGCACGATGCCGCAGGTACAGCGCCTGCGCTTCCGCCCGCCGAATATCCCGCGACACATTGCGGAAGCGTGTTGCCTGCCGCGCCTGCCGCTTGAGGCTCTGCAACTGGCCTTCAATCTGGGCCATGACGTCATCAAGGCGTTCCAGATTGGTCTCGGCGCTCTTGAGGCGCAGTTCAGCTTCGTGACGCCGGGAGTGGAGGCCGGACACGCCGGCAGCCTCTTCCAGAATACGCCGTCGCGCCTGTGGCTTGGACGAAATCAGTTCGCCAATCTGCCCCTGTTTCACCAGCGCCGGTGAATGCGCCCCGGTGGAGGCATCTGCAAAGAAGGTCTGCACGTCACGCGCGCGCGCATCTGCCCCGTTGATGCGGTAGGCAGAGCCCATTTCGCGCTCGATGCGGCGGGAAACTTCAATTTCGTCCGCGTTGTTGAAGGCGGCTGGTGCCGTGCGGTCGCTGTTTTCGATCGCCAGCACAACTTCGGCCATGTTGCGGGCCGGGCGGCCTGACGTGCCGGAAAAAATCACGTCATCCATGCCACTGGCACGCATGGACTTGTAGGAGCTTTCACCCATTACCCAGCGCAGCGCTTCCAGCAGGTTGGATTTGCCGCACCCGTTGGGGCCGACAACCCCCGTCAGCCCGTTCTCGATAATGAGCTCGGTGGGTTCAACGAAGGACTTAAAGCCGGTGAGCCGCAGACGCGAAAGCTTCAAAATACTGTTCGCCCACCTGACATGGGCGCCCCGGATAAGGCGCTGCGCGGTCGCTCACAGCGAACACGCAGCGCCGTTAAAGGTTTGCTAACCCTTTTGATCCGCCGATTCGGCTTAGCCGGGCAACTGGTTTGTGATGATCTCTTCAAGGGCGGGCCAGGGCAGATTGCCGTTGATCTTCTCGGTGCCGACAAAAATCGTAGGTGTCGCCTGCACTTGCAGGTCTTCCTGGGCGTGGCGCTGCACCTCGCGCAGCCCGTCCAGAACCGCCTGATCGGTCATGCAGGCTTCAAACTGACCTGACGAAATGCCGCCCTGGCGTGCAATCGCCTCAAGCGCCGCACGCGGGTCTTCGCTGAAGGCCCATTGCTGCTGGCGGGCAAACAACACGTCCGCAAACTGCAAATACCGGTCCGGCGAAACACAGCGCGTCAGCATGGAAGCTGCGGTGGCTACCGGGTCCAGCGGATATTCGCGGAAGATGTAAAACACCTTGCCGGTCTCGATGTATTTTTCCTTCAGCGGCGGCAGGTTCACCGTGTGGAATGCCGCGCAATGCCCGCAGGTAAACGACGCATATTCCACCAGCGTCACCGGTGCATTGGGGTCGCCCAGCGTGATGTCACCAAGCGGATGCTCGACTGCCAGTGCCGGGTTGCCGCCCGCACTGTCTGCGCTGCCGGTGCCTGCGTCACCACAGGCGGCAAGGCCCAGCGTTGCAGCCACAACGGCAGTCAGTGCCAGTCGCGCGCCGAATGTGCGGCGGCTGACAGACGGTGTATCGGCAGTTTCAGGGGTGCGGGCATTCATTGGGGTTGGCTCCATACTCGGTGCAAAAAAGGGCTTCGGGCAGTCTAGTCGCTCTTGGCCATAATGGCGGCTTCAAATCTTGCAAGCGCACCTGCCAGCTCCGGGTCGTCAATGCGATAACGCGCGGTATTCACTGCGGGGAGCGGCGTCGTGCGTTTAGGGTGGCTGCGCGATTTGGGTTTGTCGGGCAACGGCCCCTGAACCAGCTTGAGGCGGCCCACCACAGGACGGCCATAAAAGCTGTTGATCTTGTCCACTAGCTGCGGGGCCATATGCTGCATCTCAAGGGCCGCAGCGCCCGCAACGCGCACCGTCAAAACGCTGCCGCTATGTGTGCCTTTGCCCGTACCTTTAACGGGCCGCGACAGCCGTTCGGGCGATGTCAGCCGTGCCATCTGCGGACCCACGATTTCGCTCCAGCGTTTCAGCACATGGTCGTCCGCAAAGCCGAACTTCGTAAATGCCTTGCGCGTCAGCCCGTCCAGAGTTTTGCCCAGGGGCTTAAGCTCAAGCCGACGCTTGGGCACCGAGCGGGGAATGGGACGAAAAGGTGGCATTTGGACCATGGTTATTTGGAGATGGTTATTTGCAGAATGACAAACAGGTCTAACGCTAGACGGGTTGAGACGCCATGCTAAGTCTGCGTCAGAGCATTGGCGATCACAAAAACGTGGGGTTTTGCCCCGCTACAGGGTGCATTTGACAACATGACACGGCGACATGACACAGCGACAATGACGCAGGAACGCACGCCCAAAGCCCGCGATCTGCTGCGCTGGTATGACCGTCATGCCCGTGATCTGCCGTGGCGTATTTTGCCCGCAGCGCGAAAAAACGGCACGCAGCCAGACCCCTACCGCGTCTGGCTGTCAGAAATCATGTTGCAGCAAACAACGGTCAAAACCGTTGGTCCATACTTTAAAAAGTTTGTCCGGCTGTGGCCGACGATCGGCGATCTGGCCGCAGCGCCTGCGCCTGACGTAATGAGCGCGTGGGCGGGCCTTGGGTACTACAGCCGCGCCCGCAATCTGCATGCCTGCGCCATGGCTGTGGTGGACCGGCATGGGGGCGTTTTCCCCGATACCGAAGAAGTGCTTCTGACGTTACCCGGCATCGGCCCATACACAGCCGCCGCCATTGCGGCAATCGCGTTCAACCAGCCCGCCGCCGTGATGGACGGCAATGTCGAGCGCGTCATGTCGCGCCTTTTTGCCATCAATACACCATTGCCCGCAGCCAAAACTGAAATACGCGCCGTGCTGCAAACGCTGGTGCCGCGTGCCCGCCCCGGCGACTTTGCGCAGGCAACTATGGACCTTGGCGCAACTCTGTGTTCTCCCAGAAAACCCGCCTGTGCACTTTGTCCGTGGACGGAGCACTGTCAGGCCCACGCCTTGGGAATTGCTGAAACGCTACCCGTGAAGCCGCCCAAAAAAGCAAAGCCTACGCGCTACGGTGCCGCTTTCTGGCTCACCGACCACAACGGCCATGTGCTCGTGCGCACCCGCCCGCCAAGTGGCTTGCTTGGCGGCATGGATGAAATCCCAGGCAGCGAGTGGCTGGAAATGCGGCGCGATCAAGACACCTTACAGGATGCAGCGCCAATGCCGGCCAAATGGCAGGCGCTGCCGGGCACCGTCACTCACGTATTCACGCATTTTGCGCTGGAGCTGAAAGTGTTTGCTGCAAAAGTGAAAACGCGCGGCAGGGCACCTGGCGACTGGGTGCCCGTTGAAGCCCTTCACACCCGCGCCCTGCCAACCGTCATGCGCAAAGTTGTGGCGCACGCAGACGTTGACGCCGCAAAGCAGTTCAAGGCTAAGCGCCAGGGCTAATTGGCTTCGGCGCGTATCTTCTGGCGCAGTACGTCAATGGGCTTGAGACCCGCGTCGGTTTTCAAATGCCAGAACGTCCATCCGTTGCACGCTTCCTGCCCCTGCACATGCGCACCAATCTTGTGAATGGAGCCGGTGGCCCCTGTTGCCGCCAGTGATCCGTCGGCGCGCACCCGCGCCTTGTGGCGTTTGCCGGGGCCATACAGCACCGTGCCTGGCTCAATCATGCCGCGTTCCACCAGCGTGCCAAACGGCACGCGGGGTTGTGCGCGCTTGGACTGGGTCACTTCAATGGCTTCAGGGTCTGCATGGCTGACGCGCTCAATACGCTGGCGTGCAAGTTCCGCATACTGAGGATCGCGCTCAATGCCGATAAACCGGCGGCCCAGTTTCTTGGCAACAGCACCCGTGGTGCCGGTGCCAAAGAACGGGTCCAGCACAATGTCGCCGGGCGAGGACGACGCCAGAATAACCCGGTGCAGCAGGCTTTCGGGCTTTTGCGTCGGGTGGGCTTTTTGCCCCTGATCGTCTTTCAGCCGCTCCCCGCCGGAGCAGATGGGCAACACCCAGTCCGAGCGCATCTGCAGGTCGTCGTTCAACGCCTTCATGGCGTCGTAGTTGAACGTATAGCCTTTGGCGTCACGGCCCTTGGAGGCCCAGATCATGGTCTCGTGCGCATTGGTAAAGCGCCGTCCGCGAAAGTTGGGCATCGGGTTTGACTTGCGCCACACAATGTCGTTGAGCACCCAAAAGCCGATGTCCTGCAACGCCACGCCGACCCGGAAAATATTGTGATAGGAGCCGATCACCCATAGTGTGCCGGTAGGCTTGAGCACACGATGCGCTTCGCTCAGCCAGGCGCGGGTGAACTCATCATAGTGGGCAAACGAACCAAACTGGTCCCACGCGTCATCGACGCCGTCCACACGTGTGTTGTTGGGGCGCAGCAACTCGCCTTCAAGCTGCAGATTGTAGGGCGGGTCCGCGAACACAACATCCACGCAGGCATCCGGCATCCGCGACAGCGCCTCGATGCTGTCGGCGTTGATGACGGTGTTGATAAGACGGCTGACCCCGCCGGCGGTCCGGTCCGATGCCTTGCGGGCTTTCGGGACGACTTTTCTTACTGCCGCACGGCTGTCCGCGCGGCTCTTATTGGTACGCATACGCCCCCCAAGAGCTTTTTATGGAGGCGGAGTGTGAGTCAGCCGTGATTCGCCGTCAAGATTCTGTTTGGAATCAATGAGTTAACCTTCGTTAACGGACACAAGATCGAGTCGTTTTGCGAACTGTGGACTCAACATCTAGCGGTGGAGCAGCGCAATTGGCGCAAAACTTTTTCGGTGATGTGGCGTTATCCCCAGCTTTTCCAGCGCCGCGCGATGCGCTTTTGTGCCGTATCCCTTGTGACGGGCAAAGCCGTAGCCGGGAAAATCCGCGTCCATCGCCACCATCATGGCATCACGCGTTGTCTTGGCGATGATCGACGCGGCGGCAATGGAAAGCGACCGTCCGTCACCTTTGATGACGGCCCGCGCCGGGCAGCCCACGTCAGGCGTATCCCGCCCGTCAATCAGCGCCATGTCCGGCAGGGCGGGCAGGGCAGCCACCGCCCGCGCCATCGCCAGAAATGTCGCGGCCCTGATATTCAGCCGGTCGATTTCCTCAACCGTGGCAAGACCGACACCGACCTGCGCATGGGTATGGATTGCCGCAGCCAATTCATCACGTGCTCTTTCAGTCAACTTTTTGGAGTCATTGATGCCGTGGGGCAGCCACGCGGTATCAAGAATGACCGCTGCGGCCACCACCGGCCCCGCCCACGGCCCGCGGCCCGCTTCATCAATTCCGCACACGTTCTTGGCGCCCGTGGCAAAGGCGTCGGTCTCAAGCGACAGGTCCGGAGCGTTAGTCATCGCTGGGGGCCACATCTGCTGCGACGCGGAACCCGACCATGGATTGCCGTGCGTCTGCGGGCAGCGCATACCGCGTTTCAAGACGCACCGGCCCCGGCGCATCTGTCCACGAATGGCCGCGCAGAGCGTAGGCATCACAGGTGCCTGCAGTGTGCTGCGCCGCGCCGCTGACGGGCAGCGCGTCATATCCCCCTGCATGACAATCCGCCATCCACTCCCAGACATTGCCGATCATGTCGTGCAGGCCATTGGGGTTCGCGGCGTAACTGCCGACGGGCGACGTGTGCATTGCCCCGTCGGTGCACGGTTCAGCCGCTTTTGCGACTTTGTTTTTGGCGGTGATGTCGTTGACGTTGCCAAATATGCAGATGTCATACGGTGTGCCCCAATACGCCGGAGCCCCTGCGGCGTGAGTCCATTCTGCTTCAGTTGGTAACCTGAACTTTTGCGCTGCTTGCAGCGACAACCAGTTGAGATAGGCCAGCGCATCTGTGCGCGATACACATGTCACCGGGTGATTGTCGGTCTGGTCAAAGCCGGGTGCCTGCCAGCTTGCAGACGGGTCCAGCACCCAGCCATCGGCGGACAAGACCCAGCACCCGCTATCTGCGACATGGCCGGTTGCCTGCACAAACTGCGCGAAGGCACCAAGTGTGACGGGCATGATGCCAAGTCTGAAATCATTTGCCAGCGTTACTGTGCGCTGTGGAAACTCATCGTCGCTCGCTGCGGGATCATCCGCATACGCACCAACAGTGACCGAACCGGCAGGGATCACCAGCATGGCCGGAAGTTCGGCGGCACGCACCTGCGCGGTTGGCGCTGTGAGACAGCCCGCACAAAGCAGAACAACGGAAAGTGTAAAAATGCGCATTACACCGCCACCGTATCCGGCGACCCGATGATGCGACAATGTTAAATGAGTGCTAAATCAGCGCCAGTTGCCGCGGCCCGGTCGCGGGCACCTGAAACAGGTCCGTGCGCAACGAGGCCCGCTGCGCTGACAGCCCGGCCCGCTGACGCGCCAACGCAAACCGGCGCGACGTTGTCCACGCATAAGGCCCGCCGCCGGTCATCCGCGTGCCCCATTCAGCGTCATAGTCCTTGCCGCCGCGCATATCGCGGACGATTTTCATCACCCGTTTGGCGCGGTCGGGCGTTACATCGGCCAGCCACTCCGCAAACAGATCCTTTATTTCAAGCGGCAGCCGCAACATCACATAGCCCACTTCGCGTGCGCCCATCCGCGCACAGGCTTTTACCAGCGCTTCAATTTCGTGGTCGTTGAGCGCGGGAATAATCGGCGCCATCATGGCGCTCGTGGGTATGCCCGCCTCACTCAGCTTACGGATGGTCTCAAGCCGCCGTGTCGGTGTCGCGGCGCGCGGCTCCATCGCACGGGCCAGTTTGGCATCCAGCGTGGTAACGGAGATCGCCACCTTCACCAGCCCATCACGCGCCATGTCAGTGAGAATATCCATGTCGCGGGTCACAAGCGCCGACTTGGTGACAATGGCGACCGGGTGGCGATGTTCTGCCAGTACCTCCAGCACCTGCCGGGTAATCCGCCGCTCGCGCTCAATGGGCTGATAGGGGTCGGTGTTGGTGCCGATGGCAATGGTGCGCGGCTCATAGTTCTTTTTTGCCAGTTCGCGCCGCAGCAGCCTGGCTGCATTGGGCTTGGCAAACAGCCTTGTTTCAAAATCCAGCCCCGGCGACAGCCCCATATAGGCGTGGGTCGGTCGTGCAAAACAATAAACACATCCGTGCTCACAGCCCCGATAGGGGTTGATGGAGCGGTCAAACGAAATGTCGGGCGACTGGTTGCGGGTGATAATGGTCCGGGCCGCGTCCTCGCTCACCTGGGTGCGAAGAGGCTTTGCGTCCTCTTCAATATCCCACCCGTCGTGAAACGTCTCAGCGGCCCGGTTCTCATATCTGCCGGTTGTGTTGGAACGCGCGCCACGACCCTTGCCAGCCTCGTTAAGCTCTTGGGGGGAGCCGATACCCGGTCCGAAAATCGGAAGCGATGCCGCACGTGCCGCAGGCGTAGGGGCAGGGCGAGTGCCGCCTTGGGACGTGTCGGCGTCATGCCGGGTATGAGAGGTACGTGTTTGCTGGCCGGATTGGGGGGCAGCCAATGCAAACACGGGCATGGTCGCAGCGCGCGCTATCTGTTTGTCCGGCAGCGCTCGTGCGCTGGCCGGGCCATCCGTCTCCTGTCGTTTGGTGGCCTTGCTGTTCATGCAAGGAATAAAATCACATCAAAAAGAACAATACAAGAACATTTAGGTTAACGGCGCAGACATTTCGCAGCCGCAACATTTTCAAGCTAGAATCATCACCATGCTGAGCGTTGTGATTCCAACTTTGAATGCCGAAAAGTCCCTGACGCGCACTCTCGCGGCGCTGGTGCGCCCCACTGTGCGCGGCCTCATCAAGGATGTGGTGATTGCAGACGGCGGCTCGACGGATGAAACCCGTGCCATTGCCGAGGCTGCCGGCGCACGCTTCGTGCAGGCACCGCGCGGGCGCGGCACCCAGCTTGCTGCCGGTGCCCAGGCCGCGCGCGGCGACTGGCTGTTGTTTCTGCACGCTGACACAGTTTTGCAGCCTGGTTGGGACGAAGAAGTGGAAACGCTTCTGGACCGCCTGCAAAAGCGTGGAGCCAAGGGTCTGGATTTTGCCGCCGTCTTCAGGTTTGCGCTTGATGATTTCTCATTCTGGGCGCGCATGCTTGAGCGCACGGTTGTGTGGCGCTGTTGGCTTTTTGGTTTGCCCTATGGCGACCAGGGCCTGCTGGTATCGCGCCGCCGCTACGACGCGCTGGGCGGCTATCGCCCGTTACAGATCATGGAAGATGTGGACATGGTGCGCCGCATCGGCAGACGACGCCTTGTGTTTTTACGCACCCCCGCCGTCACCAGCCCGGAGCGCTATTTGAATGACGGCTACATCGCCCGCTCATCGCGCAACGCGCTGTGCCTGATGCTGTACTATCTGGGCGTCAACCCGGACCGCATCGCCCGCATCTATAAAAAGCGCTAGCGCACTTTCATGCAAAAACATCTCGTCATCATGGCCAAGGCGCCCGCTTTGGGCCGCGTCAAAACACGCCTTGCGCGTGATGTGGGGCCTGTTGAGGCAACCCGGTTTTATCGTGTTGCGCTGGCGCGACTGATCCGGCGGATGGCAGCAGACACCCGCTGGACAACGGTGGTAGCCGCCAGTCCGGACAATGAGGCCGTGGAGCACGCGCACTGGCTTGAGACCGCGCACGGTGTTTTGCCGCAAGCAAAGGGTGATCTGGGCGCGCGGATGCAGCGCGTGTTCGATCACATGCCGCCCGGCCCGGTGGTCATCATCGGCAGCGACATCCCCGACATTCGCCCGCATCACATTGCGCAGGCATTTAGTGCGCTTGGTGGCAACGATGTGGTGATTGGGCCCTCCGTGGACGGAGGATACTGGCTCATCGGCCAGAAGCGTCTTCCACGGGTGCTGCGCGGGTTTGCAGGCGTCGAGTGGTCAAGTGGCCGCGAGCGCGCGCAAACCAGTGCCAATTTTAGCGAGGTGCGGGTCAAAATGCTTGACGAGTTGTCCGATGTGGACAGCGGCACGGACCATGCCCGCTGGCGTGAGCGCTGCGGCTAGCAGCCGATGCGAGTGGATCCCGGATCAAGCCCGGGGATACGGGTTTGGTTTGAAGAACTGCCAAACCGCCAATCGTTGCCCCGGACTTGATCCGGGGCCCACTCGCTTTTCAACCCGGTAGGCAAAACAAAAATGACAGCGTTCCCCGCCGCAAACCCCAGCTTAGAAGGCCGACGCCCTGACTGCCGCTGCGGTTCGCTCAACCTGCGCATATACCGGCCACTCGCCCGCTGCCGCCTGATCCAGCGACGGTGATGGCTGGCCCAGACGCAACCGATAGAGCCACAGATTAGTCATGATGCGCTCCACATAGCCGCGCGTCTCGGCCGCAGGAAGGCTTTCGATGAAGGTCAGCGGGTCGGCGGCATCGTCGCCAATCTGCTTTGTCCAGCGGATGAGGTTGCCCGGCCCGGCATTATACGCAACCGCCATCTGGAACAGGTTGCCGTAAGGCTCGCCATAGCCCATCAGCTCCTGCAGATAGGTCTGCCCGAGCGCCAGATTATGCGACGGATCCTGAAGGCGCGCATTGCCGCGCTTGTAGCTGGCGTCACGGGTAATGTGGTGGGCTGTGCCCGGCATGATCTGCATCAGCCCCGCAGCACCGGCGCGGCTTTTGGCATCGGCAATGAACTTGCTTTCCTGCCGCGCGATTGCCAGCACCAAAGCGCGGTCCACCTGATAGCCCCCATCGGGTTCCACGTCAGGTATTGGAAACAGCGCTGCCCCCAAAGGCTGTGGACTGGCCAGCGCCACTGCAAGCTGGGTTGCCGGTAGGCCGAGGTCGCGGGCGAGTGTTGCAAGCGCCAGATCAAGCGACGGGTCGAGGCGTCCATGGGCGCGCTTGAGTTCGGCTTCCGCCATGCCGGTTTTGCCAAGCTGCGCCAGAGCGGCCCCCCGTCGCACCTGATCGACCGCCAGCAAGGCTGCCCTGCTGGTGGTGTCGGCAACCGGGTCCGCCCACTCGACCTTGGGTGTGCGGCCAAGCTGGCGCTGCGCCAACAATCCATAAAACGTCATGCCGGTGCTTGCTGCCGTTTCCAGCATCGGCACGGCTTTGGCGGGGTCGCGCGCCGCCAGATAGGAGCGTGCAGCCCAAAAAGCCGCAGCAGAGCGCGTCCAGTCAGAAACCGAAATGTTTCCCGCAAGCGCTTCAAAATGCGGCGCGGCAACGTCCGGCTTGTCCAGACGCCATGCGGCCAGCCCCGCATACCAGTCCGCCAGTGGTGCATCGCGGCGGTTGCTGGCGGCAATGGAGGTCGCAAGCTCAAACGCCCTGGTGATCTTGCCTTCCACATAATAAGACCACGCAACACGCGCCTTGAGCGCTGCGCGTTCGTCCGCACCCAGACGGTTGCGGACTTTCGCTGAGTCAATCAGGTTGAGTGCTTGCGTCGGGCGTTCCCGCCTGATAAGCGAGCGCACCTGCTTGGCGACCGTGCGCCCATAGCTTGTGCGGCCCTCGGCGCTTGACCCGGAAACGGCATAAACGGAGTGATAGGCCGTCGGGCGGAAGGCGCGCCGCACCGGACGCACCGGCACACTGGCCCCGCCCCGCCGTTTCATCGCCAGCTTGTGGATTTTGTCCGCACCGGGATGGTCTGCGTACTGGGCCAGCCAGCCGCGCAACTCGCGGTAAGTGGACCGATAGGCCGTGGGATGCATGTAGCGCTGATACAGCACGTGGCCCAGCAGCACATCATCTTCGAGGGCGCCAATGAGTGTGTCGGCGGCTTTCCAGTTGCCACGCTTCTGCTGGCCGAAAATCTGTGTGTAGCGATCAGCATCGGCGGTTGTAAGCACCTGTGTGCCAACAGGTGTTGCTGAGGCGGGAAGCGCATGAAGAAGCATCACAAGCGCAACAAGCCCGGCGCTGACCATGATGGCAAACCGGGCGGCAGCAGTGTGAACTTGCGCCTGCGCAATGGCGGCGGCTGTGTGTCTGCGGTGCATTTGGCCCCCCGGCCCCGATCCGGGCAAATGGTCATCCAAGGATGATCACCCGGCAGTGTTCTGTTTCTGGAAAATCCTAGCGCTTGGGCACTTGCGATGCGAGTCCCGTGCCATGCAGATGGTTAAACGCGCGGCGTAATGCCCAACTCGGCCATCTTGGCCTTGAGGCTCAGCAGATCCTGCCAGGCGTTGCGCTTTTGCGCAGGTTGCCGCAACAGATAGGCCGGGTGCAGCATGGCAATGGCGGGCACGTTTTTGGCAGTGTCGCCGCCATTCATCTCATAATCGCGCCACTGGCCGCGCAGGCGGGTGATGCCGGTGGTGGTGCCAAACAGCTCCTTGGCGGAAACCCCGCCGATGCACACCAGAATATCTGGAGCAATCAGTTCGATGTGCCGCTGAATGAACGGCAGGCACATGGCGGTTTCAGCAGGCGTTGGCGTGCGGTTGCCTGGCGGACGCCACGGCAGAACATTGGCGATGTAAACGGTTTCGCGGGTCAGGCCGATAGCAGCCAGCATCCGGTCCAGCAGCTGGCCGGAGCGGCCGACAAACGGCAGTCCCGCAATGTCCTCGTCGCGCCCCGGTGCCTCGCCCACCAGCATTATTTTCGCATTGGGGTTGCCGTCGGCAAACACCAGGTTTTTTGCCGTGGTCTTGAGCGGGCAGCCGGTGAATGCCGCCATCGCATCGCGCAGCGCTTCAAGCGTTTGTGCCGCAGCGGCAGCCGCGCGCGCGTCTTCAATCGCGGCCTTGTCGTCGGCCAGCGCGGCTGGTGCAGCCTGCGGCACGACGGGCCGCTGTGACGGTTTTGCAGGCGCTGGAACAGGCGCTGCTTTGGGTGGCTCCACATGGGCCAGCCGGTCTATGGCCTCGTCGCCAATAGCCTCGTCTGCTCCGGCCTGTACAAACCAGCGCAACAGGTCCGCAAGATCGGCGTCGGACGGCGCATCGGGCGTATTGGAAGTGGAAATGGTACTCATGGACGCTAGATTTATCGGGGAAAGGGCTCAATGTCACATGATGATGGAGGGCAACGTCTCTACATATGGGCTGATACGGCGGCTTGACCCCCACAATCGCTTGGCCCCATAACCGCTGTCCGCCATGCCGGGTTTGGCGGAGTTTTGTATGCTTTTACGTGCGTTTTGCTTTATGCCCGGCAGCCGAACGCCGCTGCACCCCGCCTGTAAGAAGGCACGGCGTGCGCGGATATCCCGCTTGTAGGAGAATGATGTGTCTGACGCCCTCAAGAATGCCAGCGAAGTCAACGCGACGCAGGGGTTTATTCTGCACCCTGAGCAGCGCGAAGCCATGGAATATGACGTGGTTATCGTCGGGGCAGGGCCCGCAGGTCTTGCAGCCTCCATCAGGCTCAAGGAACTGGCTGCGGAAAATGATTTCGAGATTTCCGTCTGCGTCCTTGAAAAAGGTGCCGAGGTTGGCGCGCACATTCTGTCCGGTGCGGTGATTGACCCGATCGCGCTGGATGAACTGATCCCCGATTGGCGCAGCGACGACACCTGCCCGGTCAAGACCGAAGTCAAGGCTGACCACTTCATGGTGCTTGGCCCATCCGGGTCCATCCGCCTGCCCAACTTCATGATGCCGCCGCTGATGAACAATGACGGCAACTACATTGCGAGCCTTGGCAATACATGTAAGTGGCTGGCTGAAAAGGCCGAGGCGCTGGGCGTTGAAATCTATCCCGGCTTTGCCGCTGCCGAGGTGCTCTACAATGACGACGGCTCCGTCAAGGGCGTGGCCACCGGCGACATGGGTGTGGGCAAGAATGGCGAGCCCAAGGACGCCTACATGCCCGGCATGGAACTGCTCGGCAAATACACATTTTTTGCCGAAGGCGTGCGCGGCTCGCTGTCAAAGCACATCATCCGCAACTTCAAGCTGGATGCCGACAGCGAACCGCAAAAGTTTGGCATCGGCATCAAGGAAGTGTGGGAAATTGAACCGGCCAAACACAAAAAGGGCCTGGTGCAACACTCATTCGGCTGGCCGCTTGGCATCAAGACCGGCGGCGGCTCGTTCCTCTATCATTTCGACGACAACCTGGTGGCCGTCGGCTTCGTGGTCCACCTCAACTACTCAAACCCGTATCTGTCGCCGTTCGATGAGTTCCAGCGCTTCAAGACGCACCCGTCCATCCGCGGCACGTTTGAGGGCGGCAAGCGCCTGAGCTACGGCGCCCGCGCCATTACCGAAGGCGGCTATCAGTCCGTACCCAAACTATCATTCCCCGGTGGTGTGCTGGTGGGCTGTTCGGCGGGCTTTGTGAATGTGCCGCGCATCAAGGGCAGCCATAACGCCATGGCCACCGGCATGATGGCGGCGCAGGCAGCTTTTGAAGCGATCCGCGATGGCCGCGCGGCTGACGAACTCACCACCTATCAGGACGCCTACGAAACCAGCCACGTGGCCAAGGATTTGAAGCGCGTGCGCAACGTCAAGCCATTGTGGTCAAAGTTCGGTACACTCATCGGCATCGGCCTGGGCGGCATCGACATGTGGATGAACAACCTTGGCATCGGCCTGCCGTTCACTCTCAAGCACGGCAAAAAGGATGCGGACAGCCTCAAGCCCGCCGCCAAGTGCAAACCGATTGCCTACCCCAAGCCTGATGGCGTTATCACCTTTGACAAGCTGTCGTCGGTGTTCCTGTCGTCCACCAACCACGAGGAAGACCAGCCCGCGCATCTGCGCCTCAAGGACGAGAGCATTCCCATTGGCGTGAACCTGCCCGAATGGGCCGAACCCGCCCAGCGTTATTGCCCGGCAGGCGTGTATGAGGTGGTCACCAATGATGATGGCACAGACCCGCGCTTTCAGATCAACGCGCAAAACTGCGTCCACTGCAAAACCTGCGACATCAAGGATCCCAGCCAGAACATCAACTGGGTGGTGCCTGAAGGCGGCGGCGGACCGATTTACGTCAATATGTAAGCGGTGTGGGTCGATCCATGTCATATGGCGTAAAGCGGATTTGACTAAGCCTATGCGCGCGCCTGCGGTAGAGTGGTGCTTAGCGGTTTAACGAGTGGCAGGTGCAAGCAGACGTGACAGACCTTCTGACATCTCATCTGCCGCGCATGGCAAAGGTGCTTGCCACGGGCCTCATGGCCGCCGTGCTGGCAGGGTGTGCCGGATTTGGCCAACTCGACACGCGCGACTTTGATGACAGCACCGTTGGTAAAAACCTGCGTGTGGATGCTGCGGGCCGCAACCCCGACAGCAAGCTGGGCAACTACCTGGCCGCCCGCCACGCCACCAACCGGCGCGACCGCGATGCGGCGGCTGATTTCTACGATCAGGTGCTGACCGAAGATCCGAAAAACCGCGTTATTCTGGATCGGGCGTTTTTGCTGCAGGTCACCGCAGGCAACATTCCGCGTGCTGCCACCCTGGCTGAAAAAGTTGTGCGGCAGGATCCCGGAGATCGCACCGCGCGGCTGGTCCTGGGTGTGCGTGATGCCCGCAACGGCAACTTTGTGCGTGCCCGTGAACAGTTTGACGAAGCATCCCCTGGCCCGTTCACCAGCCTCGTCGGCGGGTTGCTGTCGGCCTGGACCTATGTAGGTGAGGGCAACTACGCCGCCGCGCTGCAAAAACTCGATTTCGACACCAATGGAGCTGATGCAGGCCCCGGCCATACGCTTTTCAGCAGCTACCACACAGCGCTGATCGCTGATCTGGGCAACCGCACGGATGCGGCCCGCGAGGCCTATGAAACCGCCATGTCGTCATCCGGCGGCGGGTCCGTGCGCATTGTCGAGGCGTATGGACGCTTTCTTGAGCGCACTGGCCAGTCTGATGATGCGGTGGTGATTTATTCCGGCTATCTGGCCTTATCGCCCGGCCACCCCCTCATCACTGCGGCCCTGTCGCGCGCCCGCGCGGGCAATGTGCCAGATCCGCTGGTGACCACAACACGCGGCGGCGTGGCCGAGGCGCTTTACGGTCTGGGCAGTGCGCTGTCGCGCGATCAGGGCGTGGATGTATCGGTGCTGTATCTGCAGCTTGCTCTGTATGCGGACCCCGATCTTGATGTTGCGCGCGTGCTGCTGGCTGAACTGCTGACCAATTCCGGCGATCTTGAAGCGGCGGCCGCTGCCTATGACGCCGTGCCGTCGGGTTCAGCTCTTTCCACCACTGCCCGCATCGAGCACGCGCTGCTGCTTGAGCGTATCGGCCGCACGGATGAGGCTATTTCAGCCCTGCGCAGACTTGAACGGCGCGAGGGCACCAACGGCGAAATCGCCATTGCACTGGGTGACCTGTATCGCTCCAAGGAGCGTTTTGCCGACGCCGAAGTACAGTATTCCAAGGCGCTGGACCTGCTGCGCGACGCTGTAGGCCGCCACTGGACACTGTTTTATGCACGCGGCGTCACCCGTGAACGGCAGGGCAAATGGCAGTCCGCCGAAGACGATTTTCTCAAAGCGCTGGAGCTTGAGCCGGATCAGCCCTACGTCCTCAACTATCTGGGCTATTCGTGGCTGGAGCAGAACCGCAATTTTGATGAAGCCCTGGACATGATCCAGCGCGCCGTGGACCAGCGCCCCAACGACGGCTTCATAGTGGACAGTCTGGGCTGGGCATTTTTCCAGCTTGGCCGCTATGACGAAGCCGTTGAACAGCTTGAGCGCGCGGTTGAACTGGACCCCCACGACCCCACCATCAACGACCATCTGGGGGATGCCTTCTGGAAAGTGGGCCGCCGCACCGAAGCCCGCTTCCAGTGGCAACATGCACTCGACAGCGACCCCGAAGAAGACGTGGCCACGCGCATCAAACTCAAGCTGGACGTGGGTCTGGACGCGGTTGAAGCGGCAGAAGCCGCCAACGCGTCGGCGGGTTCCTGACGTCAAGCAGGAGAACGCTGGCGATGACACGCAAGCAATTCAACGCCTACTGCAAATCACTGCACGCCACCAGCCACATTGTGCAGTGGGGCGATGCGGATGTCTGGAAGGTGGGCGGCAAGGTATTTGCCATTTGCGGCTGGGCCGACGATGAAGCCGCCTTCACCTTCAAGGTTACTGACATGGCCTTTGAAATGCTGCCGCAACAAGCCGGCATCAGGCCCGCGCCCTACATGGCCTCACGCGGTCTCAAATGGGTGCAGCATTATGCGAAGCCCGGCCTCACCGACGATGAGTTGAAGGCTTACATCAAACAATCCCACGGGATGATTGCTGCCGGGCTGTCGAAGAAAAAGCAAAAAGAGCTGGGGCTGCTCGCGTGAGTGCCGTCAGCGAAAAGGCCCCCGCCAAGATAAACCTCACACTGCATGTGCTGGGCAAGCGCGCCGACGGCTATCATCAGCTTGAAAGCCTTGTGGCGTTTGCTGGTGTTGGCGACACGCTGACGGCGGAACCCGCAGACGACCTGTCGTTCACCGTGACCGGCCCCAACGCTGCGTCACTGGCAGATACGCCGGACACGGACAATCTGGTTTTGCGCGCTGCCCGGCTGCTGGATCAGGGGCGGGGCCAGAAACACGAGCAGGGTGCCCGCATCACCCTTGAAAAGCACTTGCCGGTTGCAGCGGGCATAGGGGGTGGCTCTGCCGATTGCGCAGCCGCCCTGCGCGCGCTGAACACCCTGTGGACCCTTGGTCACAGCACCGCAGAACTGGCAACGCTGGGCGCGCAACTCGGCGCAGATGTGCCGGTCTGCCTCCACGCGCCACACCCGCGCATCATGTCGGGCATTGGTGAAATCATCACGCCGCCGCCGCTGTTGCCGCCCGTATGGTGTGTGCTGGTAAACCCCGGTGTGCCTGTCGCAACCGGCCCTGTTTTCAAGGCTTTGAACGCGGGCAATGTCACCGGCGCAACCAACACCTTCTGGCCCGGCGGTTTCGCGGATGCGCAGGCTCTCGCCCGCTTCCTGCTGACATGCCGCAACGACCTCGAACCCCCCGCCCGCGCGCTGGTGCCGCAGGTGGGCGAGGCGCTAAAGGCGCTGTCCGCAACCAGCGGCTGCCTGATCGCCCGCATGTCCGGCTCAGGAGCCACCTGCTTTGGTTTGTATGCTGATGAAGCGGCGGCGCTGGATGCCGCGCAGAGTCTGCGGCGCCCGCAATGGTGGGTCGCGGCGGCAGAACTGCTTTCTTAAAAACATCCGCCAGCATTTGTCGCACCTGACCCTCCGGTCAATCCCCCGATCAAGTCGGAGGAGGAGGGAGGGCGGAGAAAGGTGGGTGGGGCCCAACAAAAACCCCGACTTCCCTCCGGCTTGACCGGAGGGTCTCGTTGCGGCTCTGCTGCCCCATGGCCTTTTTCGTGTACATCATGACCAACAAGCCCGACGGCACGCTTTATATCGGGTACACGGATGATCTGGGCCGACGCCTCATGGAGCACCGCGAGAAAGTACGCGAAGGGTTTGCGAAACGATACAACCTGACCCGCCTCGTACATTTCGAAGCCTACGATACACGCGAGAAGGCAAAGCAGCGCGAGCGGCGGCTAAAGCGGTGGTTGCGGGTGTGGAAGGCGGAGTTGATCGAAAAAGAAAACCCCACGTGGCGGGATTTATCAGAGGATATACCGCTGCCATAGCAGGTTGATACGAGACCCTCCGGTCAAGCCGGAGGGAAAGCGGTAATTTTAGTCCGATCCTTTGCCCCACCAACCGACATCCCTGCTCCTCCGACTTGATCGGGGGATTGACCGGAGGGTCTCACTGAAACGGGATTTCCGAATCCTGATCTCAATAGCTGCGGTTCACGCAGAAATGCACGAGGCTGATGAGCACCTCGCGCATGTCGCTCCTGGGGAAAATCGCCAGCGCGTCACATGCAATGGCGCCGTAGTGCCGCGCCCGCCCGATCGTGTCATCGAGGCAGCCGTGCTTTTGCATGATGGCAATCGCGTGGTCCATGTCGCTGTCGTTCTGCTCGCCATCCCGCAAAGTGCGTTCCCAGAACTGGCGTTCCTTGGCGTCGCCCCGGCGATACGCGAGCACGACGGGCAGCGTCAGTTTGCCTTCGCGGAAATCATCACCCACGGTCTTGCCCAGTGTTGCCTGACGGCCCGAATAATCCAGCGCGTCATCCACAAGCTGAAACGCAATGCCCAGATTGCGGCCATAGGACTCAAGCGCCGCCTGCTCGCTTTGCGGGCGCTCGGCAATGATCGCGCCCACTTCGGTGGCGGCTGCAAACAGCGCCGCCGTTTTGGCGTTCACCACCTGCAAATAGGCATCTTCCGTGGTGCGCGTGTCTTTGGTGGTGGCAAGCTGCAGCACTTCGCCTTCAGCGATCACGCAGGCCGCGGACGACAAAATATCGAGCGCCGGAAGCGAGCCGACCTCCACCATCATCTTGAAGGCGCGGCCCAGCAAAAAGTCACCCACCAGCACGCTGGCCTGATTGCCCCATATTTTCCGCGCTGCTTCCTTGCCGCGCCGCAGGTCGCTTTCGTCCACCACGTCGTCGTGCAGCAGGGTGGCCGTGTGCATCAGCTCAACGGCGGCGGCAAGTTTGAGATGGTCCGTACCCTGATAGCCGCAGATATTGGCAGCCGCGAGCGTCATCATCGGGCGCAGGCGCTTGCCGCCGCTCTCAACAATGTGACCCGCCAGCTCCGGCACCATCTCGACCTGCGACGCAAGGCGCGACAGGATGAGGTCGGTGACCCGCTCCATGTCATCGCCCACAAGCGCTGTCAGCCGTTCAACAGCATCACTGCCGGCACCGCGTTCGCTTTTAAGGGGAACAACAACGCCCATTTTGGAGCGCTCCTTTGAGGTTTGGTAAGCTTTGGTTGCGATTGGCCGTGTTTTGGCGCATCCCGGCAGCTTTTCTGGCAGTCTAAGAGCGGGGGTCGGGGGGTCAAGTCAACTGTCATGCGGCGTGCCGCCGCGTATATCACGGCCGGTTTTAGGGGAATAGCAGCAAACACACATGATTGAACTTCTGCGCACAAACAACCAGGTGATGGTCTCATTCGCCGAAGCGCTGCTGAAAGATGCGGGCATTCCCTATGATGTGCTGGACCAGCACATGAGCGTGCTTGAGGGCTCGATCGGCGTTTTGCCGCGCCGCCTGGCCGTGCACGATGAAGACGCAGTGGCCGCGCGCCGCTTGCTGATAGACGCCGGCATCGACGTGCCGCCCATCGGGGAAAGCCGCTACTAGATGCAAACCGCCCCAACGAATGAAACCACCGATGATGATTTTCTCAGCGGCCAGATCAAATGCCTGCAGCCGCGCCACGGCTTCAGGGCCGGCCTCGACACGGTGATGCTGTCTGCCGCGTGTCCCGCCAGGCCAGGCGAACGGGTGATCGAGCCCGGCTGCGGCCCCGGCGTTGCCGCCCTGTGCCTCGCCAGCCGCACCGGCGCCCATGTCCTCGGTGTAGAAATTGAACACTCGGCCCTCGCGCTGGCCGCCAAAAATGCGGATCGCAATAACCTCGCTGACGTTATGACGCTGGTGGAAGCCGACGTCACCGCCAAGGGCAGCGTGCTTGAAGCTGTGGGGCTGGTGCCTGAAAGCTGCGACCATGCCATCGCCAACCCGCCGTTTCTGACCGAAAGCAACGCCAGTGTCCCGCCCGGCGATGCTCGCGCCCGCGCCCTTGCCGGGCCACAAAACCTGCTGGATGCATGGGTGAAGTTCGCCACCCGCATGGTGAAACCCGGCGGCACGCTCACCTTCATCAACCGTGCCGACAGGCTGGCGGAAATGCTCGCAACCCTCGACGGCAGGGCAGGGGGCACGCAGATTTTTCCGCTCTGGCCCGCGCCGCCCGACAGCGGCAAGCCCGCCTCGCGCATCATCGTGCAGGCCACCAAGGGCAGCCGCGCACCGCTCAAACTATTGCCCGGCATGGTGCTGCACGGCATGGACGGGCGATTTACCTCGCAGGCCTGGGCCATATTGCGCGATGGCGCGCCACTCCCTATGTCTGGCTCATGAAAATCAAAGAAAACCTGCGCGCCCTGCGCGACCAGCCGCTGATCGGACCCATCGCCCGGCGGCTGATCTCCGACCCCCAGCCCCTCGTAAACGTGGTGCGCCTGTCCGGCGTTATCGGCGGCACCTCCACGCCGCTGCGCTCGGCCCTGTCGCTGGCGGGCGTTGCGGCGGACCTTGAGGCTGCGTTCTCCAACAAATCCGCCAGGGCCGTGGCGCTGGCCATCAATTCGCCCGGCGGCTCGCCCGTGCAGTCAGCGCTCATCATGAAGCGCATCCGGGCGCTGTCCGCGGAAAACGAAATCCCGGTTTTTGCCTTCATCGAGGATGTGGGCGCGTCGGGCGGCTACATGCTGGCGCTGGCGGGCGACGAGATTTATGCCGACGAAAACTCGGTCGTCGGCTCCATCGGCGTTGTGTCGGCCGGTTTTGGCTTCAAAAGCCTGATCGACCGCATTGGCATTGAGCGGCGCATCTACACGGCAGGCGAAAGCAAGGCGATGCTCGACCCGTTCAAACCCGAAGACCCCAAAGACGTGGAACACCTCAAAAACCTGCAGGCCGAAGTCCACGAAAGTTTCAAGCAGATGGTGCGCGACCGCCGCGAGGGTAAACTGACGGCCCCTGAAAGCGACCTGTTCACCGGCTCGTTCTGGACCGGCGCCACCGCCAAAACCCACGGCCTGATTGATGGTCTGGGCGACATGCGCAGCATTCTGCGCGAAAAATACGGCGACAAGACCCGCCTCAAGCTGGTGCATACGTCCGGTGGCTTCCTGCGCCGCAAACATGCAGCGGAAGTGGCGGCCACACACCCGCCGCTTTTCTCAGACACCAATCTGGTCGAAAATGGCCTCACAGCGCTGGAAACCCGTGCGCTATGGTCGCGCTACGGCCTTTAAGTGCCGCAAAGGGGAGCAATCAATGACCAACCTCATTATCACCGGCCTTCTGGTGATCGGCGCCCTGGCCGCCTGGCGCGCCTTCAAGGACCGTGGCACGGGCCGCCGCTCGGCCGTTGAAGAAGCCGCCCGCCGCGCCACCGAGCACATGACCCGCCAGCGCGACAGCCAGACCCTTGAGCCAGGCAGCGACGGCGTTTATCGGCCCAGGGACAAATCCGGCAGCTAGCGCACACCGGGTATTCGCCTCTTTCCTTGACCCCACCTGACCCGCGCGGCTAGGTTCCGCCGCGCCGGGGGCAATGCGCGTTTCGCCAAGCGATTCTGCGAAAATCTCCCGCGTGTCAGACACTTGGTTTTGCAAAGCAGGCGCCCGCGCACCATGACCGCACCACCGGCCAGGGCCGACACATCCTTTCAGGGGCTGATCCTCACCCTGCAACGCTTCTGGGCGGAGCAGGGCTGCGTGATATTGCAGCCTTACGACATGGAAATGGGCGCCGGCACGTTTCACCCCGCCACAACGTTGCGCGCCCTTGGCCCCAAGCACTGGAACGCAGCGTATGTGCAGCCATCGCGCCGCCCGACCGATGGCCGCTATGGTGAAAACCCCAACCGCTTTCAGCACTACTACCAGTTTCAGGTGATCCTGAAGCCCAGCCCTGACAACATTCAGGAGCTTTACCTGCAAAGCCTCTATGCGCTGGGCATCGACCCCAAGCTGCACGACATCCGCTTTGTGGAAGACGACTGGGAAAGCCCGACGCTGGGCGCCTGGGGGCTGGGCTGGGAAGTGTGGTGCGACGGCATGGAAGTGTCGCAGTTCACGTATTTTCAGCAGGTCGGCGGCATCGACTGCGCGCCCGTGTCAGGCGAACTGACCTACGGGCTGGAGCGCCTGGCCATGTATGTGCAGGGCGTGGATAACGGCTTTGAGCTGGATTTCAACGGGGCGCAGGGCGACAAGAAAGTCACCTACGGCGATGTCTTCCATCAGGCCGAGGTCGAATACTCCCACCACAACTTTGAGGCTGCCGACGTTGAAACCCTCAAGGCGCATTTTGTTGACGCCGAAAAAGAGTGCGAGCGCCTGCTGAGCCATTCCCCGGCCCTGCCGCTGCCCGCCTACGATCAGGTGCTCAAAGCCTCCCACCGCTTCAACCTGCTGGATGCGCGGGGCGCCATCTCGGTCACTGAACGGCAGGCGTATATAGGCCGTGTACGGAACTTGGCCAAAGGCTGTTGCGATGCGTATCTGGCCACGCAGCTTGAAGGGGCGGACGCATGATGGTGGCCTCCTCTTGGTTTGTTGTGTGCCGGGCTGCCCTGGGCCCCGCGGTCAGGCCGCGGGGAAGCAACAAAGGTGTGCCCGGAGCCACACGTCCCTTCGTGCGCTTCCTGCCTCAGCAAAGTGAGGGGGCAATCAGCAATGCCTGAAACCCTCATTGAGCTGTTCAGTGAAGAAATCCCCGCGCGTATGCAAAAGCAGGCTGCGGAAGATTTGCAACGCATGGTCACCGGCGCGCTGGTGGATCAGGGCGTCACCTATGAGTGGGCGCGCATTCACTACACGCCGCGCCGGTTGATGCTGGCCCTTGGCGGTCTGCCTGGCTCAGCCCCTGACCGCAAGGAAGAACGCAAAGGCCCCCGCGTCGGCGCGCCCGAAAAAGCGCTGGAAGGCTTTTTGAAATCGGCGGGCCTTGCCAGCATTGACGAGTGCATCACCCAGGAAGACAAAAAAGGCGCGTTCTACGTTGCGGTGATTGAACAAAAAGGCCGCCCGGTGCCGGAGCTTCTGGCCGAGATTATTCCGGACACCATCAAAAAGTTTCCGTGGCCCAAGTCCATGCGCTGGGGCGCAGGCGCGCTGCGCTGGGTCCGCCCGCTGCACAGCATCGTCTGCACGTTTGACGGCGAGGTCGTGCCCTTTGAAGTTGCCCTCAACGACAATCAGAGCATTCGCAGCGGCAATACCACCTACGGCCACCGCTTCATGGCCCCGGACGCCATCACCGTGCACCGGCTGGAGGATTATGAAGTAAGCCTCGACCGGGCAAAAGTGATGGTGGACCCGGAAATCCGTATGCAGACGATTTTGCACGAGGCCAGAACCCTGTGTCAGGCGCAGGGCCTTGATCTGGTGGAAGACGACGCGCTGCTGGCGGAAGTCGCCGGTCTCGTTGAATGGCCGGTGCCGCTGCTCGGCAGCTTCGATGCCGCGTTTTTGGACGTGCCGCCCGAAGTGCTGACCAGCACCATGCGCACCAACCAGAAATACTTTGCCGTGCGCGACCCCAAAACCGGCGGCATGGCCCCCAACTTCATCTGCGTCGCCAACGTGGAAGCCGACGATGGCGGCAAGGCCATCGCGCAAGGAAACGCCCGCGTCCTGCGCGCGCGTTTTTCAGACGCCCGTTTCTTCTGGGATGAAGACAAGAAACGCACGCTTGAAAGCCGCATCGAAGACCTCAAAAACGTGGTGTTCCACGCCAAGCTGGGCACCGTGCACGACAAGATGGAGCGCGTCGCCAAGCTCGCCCGCGAACTGGCCCCCAAGGTGGGTGCCGACCCGGACAAGGCCGAACGCGCCGCCTGTCTGGCCAAGGCTGATCTGACGACGGGAATGGTCTATGAGTTCCCCGACCTGCAAGGCACCATGGGCCGCTACTACGCGCTGGCTGACGGTGAGGACGCCGAAGTTGCCGATGCCATCCGCGACCACTACGCACCGCAGGGGCCGGATGATGACGTGCCGACGAGTCTCGTTTCCGTCGCGGTGGCGCTGGCGGATAAGCTGGATACCCTTGTTGGGTTTTGGGCAATCAATGAAAAGCCGACAGGATCTAAGGATCCATACGCACTCCGTCGAGCGGCGCTCGGTGTCGTACGCGCTATTCTCGAGCGCGATCTGCGAGTTAATTTGGTGGGCTGGCTTTCGAGCCACGCAGATTTTGTGATCACCGACAATTATGAGCGGGCGAAGTTTAAGGAACTTGATTCTATACGAGAATTGGAGAAGTGGGGCGTCCCATCCGATATTGTAAGTGAGCTCGCACTCGACCGTTTGAAGAATATGGAGCTTCGTGCGCCAAGTTATGGCGCTATCACAGGACTCGGAGGCATTAGACCTGCAGTCTGTTATACTTTTTCGGGCGCACTTCTCGACTTTTTCGCAGACCGCCTGAAAGTCTATCTGCGCGACCGAGGCGCACGCCACGACCTCGTCGATGCCGTCTTCGCCATGGAAGGGCAGGACGACCTCTGGCTCATCGTCCAGCGCGTCAACGCCCTGTCTGATTTCCTCGCAACCGACGATGGCGCAAACCTGCTGGCTGGCTACAAACGCGCGGCCAACATTTTGCGCATCGAGGAAAAGAAGGACAAACAAACCGTCTCCGGTGCGGCCAATACCGAACTGTTTGCCGAGAAGGCCGAGAGCGATTTGTATGCGGCCATTGATGCGGCCACCGGCATTGCCCGCGAGGCCGTGGCCAAAGAGGATTTCGCCGCCGCCATGGCAGCGCTGGCAAAGCTGCGCGGACCGGTTGATCTGTTTTTTGAGGGCGTAACCGTCAATGCCGACGACCCTGCCTTGCGTGAAAACCGCCTCAAGCTGCTCGCGCAAATCCGCGATGCGCTGCATACGGTGGCTGACTTCTCACGAGTTGAGGGGTAGGAATGGCTGTTGTTATTGAGTTGAGCGCAACGCCCATGGATCCCCCGGTCAAGCCGGAGGATGGCGTGATAAAATGGGTCCACCATCAAACACCTGCCGCCATTGTCCGGTTTAACCGGACAATCCAGACAGCGGCTCTGATAGACCCTCCGATCAAGTCGGAGGGACGTCGGGGGGACGGTGAGCGGGCATGTTTTTTTCCGCACTTTCTCCTCCTCCGCTCTCCCTCCTCCTCCGAATTGATCGGAGGATTGATCGGAGGGTCTATGAAGCTTCCTTGCGGGCACCGGCCTTGCAATCATCGCAGCCCTCTCAAGCGGGCCTACCGCAATCATCCCTCTTCATTCACAACAACAAACCACACCGCAAGACAGGCACCTGAAGCATGACCAAGTGGGTTTACAGTTTTGGCGACGGCACGGCGGAAGGGTCCGCCAAGGACCGCAACCTTTTGGGCGGCAAGGGCGCGAACCTTGCTGAAATGTCCAATCTTGGCCTGCCGGTGCCGCCGGGCTTCACCATCACCACTGATCTGTGCACGGCCTATTACGACAACAACCGTAAGTACCCGGATGATTTGTCAGGGCAGGTTGATGCAGCGCTTGAGAAAATCGGCGCGCTTGTGGGTGCAACGTTTGGTGATACCAAAAACCCGCTGCTGGTCTCCGTGCGCTCCGGTGCGCGTGCTTCCATGCCGGGCATGATGGACACTGTGCTCAATCTGGGCCTCAACGACGAAACCGTTGGCGCGCTGGCCACATTGTCCGGCGACGAGCGTTTTGCGCTCGACAGCTATCGCCGCTTTATCCAGATGTATTCAGACGTGGTGCTGGGCGTTGACCATTATCACTTTGAAGAGATTCTGGAGACCTTCAAGGAAGACAATGAGCTGACGCTGGACACGGAACTCACCGCCGAGAACTGGAAAGAGATCATCAGCCACTACAAGGCGGCTGTTGAACGCGAATTGCAGCAGCCGTTTCCGCAAGATGTGCGCGACCAGTTATGGGGTGCCATCTCGGCCGTGTTCGGCTCCTGGCGCAACGACCGTGCCGACACCTATCGGCGTCTGCACAACATTCCTGAAAGCTGGGGCACGGCGGTTAACGTGCAGGCCATGGTGTTCGGCAATATGGGCGAGACGTCGGCCACCGGCGTGGCGTTCACCCGCGACCCGTCCACCGGGGCCAACGAGTTTTACGGCGAGTTTCTGATCAACGCCCAGGGCGAGGACGTGGTGGCGGGCATCCGTACACCGCAGAACCTCACCAAAAAGGCGCGCGTGGCGGCGGGCTCAAAAGACCCCAGCATGGAAGAAGCCATGCCGGAGGTGTTCGGCCAGCTTGTGGACATCTATCACAAGCTCGAAGGCCACTACCGCGACATGCAGGACATCGAGTTCACCGTCCAGCAGGGCAAGCTGTGGATGTTGCAGACCCGCTCCGGCAAACGCACGGCCAAAGCCGCGCTCAAGATCGCCTGCGACATGGTGGATGAAGGGCTGATTACCTCCAACGAAGCGGTGTTGCGCGTTGAGCCCGGCTCGCTTGACCAGTTGCTGCACCCCACACTTGATCCGAAGGCGGAACGTCAGGTGATTGCCACGGGTCTGCCCGCGTCGCCCGGTGCGGCCTCCGGTGCGGTGGTGTTTACCGCTGAACACGCGGTGGAATGTATGCAGGAGGGCAAGCGCGTTATTCTGGTGCGTATTGAAACCAGCCCGGAAGACATTCACGGGATGCACGCCGCGCAGGGCATTTTGACCACGCGCGGTGGCATGACCAGCCACGCCGCCGTTGTGGCGCGCGGCATGGGGCGGCCGTGTGTATCGGGCACCGGCTCTGTGCGCGTGGACTACGCCGCCAAGCAGTTCACCGTTGGTGGTGTGACCGTCAGGGAAGGCGACATCATTACTATTGATGGCTCCAAAGGGCAGGTCATTCTGGGCGAAGTGCCGACACTTCAGCCCGAACTCTCCGGCGACTTTGCCAAACTTATGGTGTGGGCGGACGAAGCCCGCCGCATGAAAGTGCGCACCAATGCCGAAACGCCGCACGACGCTGAAACCGCGCGCAAGTTTGGCGCTGAAGGCATTGGCCTGTGCCGTACGGAGCACATGTTCTTTGAAGCCGAGCGCATTGTCGCCGTGCGTGAAATGATCCTGGCGGATGAGCACGATACCCAAGGTCGCAAAACGGCGCTGGCCAAAATCCTGCCGATGCAGCGCAAGGACTTTACCGAGCTGTTTGAAATCATGTCCGGCCTGCCGGTCACAATCCGTCTGCTCGATCCGCCGCTGCACGAGTTTCTTCCGCAGACGGACGATGAGATGGACGACGTGGCCGCAGCGTCCGGCATCGACGCCAAAAAGCTGAAACAGCGGGCGCACGAATTGCACGAGTTCAACCCGATGCTGGGTCATCGCGGCTGTCGGCTTGGCATTTCGTATCCTGAAATCTATGAGATGCAGGCCCGCGCCATTTTTGAAGCGTCCATCGCCGCCGCCGAAAAAACCGGCGCGCCCGTCACCCCTGAAATCATGGTGCCGCTGGTCGCCATGAAGCAGGAGCTGGACACGTTGAAGGCCCGCATCGTCGCCATCGCCGGCGAGGTTGAAAAAGAGACCGGCAAAAAGCTCAACTATCTGGTCGGTACCATGATTGAGCTGCCCCGCGCAGCGCTTCAGGCCGCCCGGATTGCCGAAACGGCTGAGTTCTTTTCCTTCGGCACCAATGACCTGACGCAAACCACCTACGGCATTTCGCGCGACGACGCCGCCATGTTCCTGAAAAATTATCAGGACCAGGGCCTCATCGAGCAGGACCCGTTCGTGTCGCTGGACCCTGATGGCGTCGGTGAGCTTGTGAAAATCGGTGTCGAGCGCGGCCGCGCCACCCGCCCGGACATTAAGCTGGGCATTTGTGGCGAGCACGGCGGCGATCCTGAATCGGTACGCTTCTGTGAGAGCGTCGGGCTGGACTATGTCTCATGTTCACCCTATCGCGTGCCGATTGCCCGGCTGGCGGCGGCACAGGCAGCGCTGCAAGCGGAGTAATCTTGTTGCACCGCAATATATATTCGCTGATTCCGTTCTGATTCAGCACATATGTTGCACTGCAAAAATTAACCGTGCCAAAGCCTGCGCATAGCCGCCCTGCGCCAAAAAAACATAACAAAAACAGATGGTTACATATTTTCACCCATCTGTGAGCAATACACGCTTGAAGCTGTAGGGGGTAAATGCTATCTCCCTCACCACTGGCGACAAGCATGACGCAGGCGTCATGTTGTGCATCGCAGCAAGATCTGAGCAGGCAAGCGTCCCCACCAGCAGTTCAGGTGGCATACAGCTTGCCTCTTCTAAGTGAGTGTCCCGGCATCTAGGAGGGTGCCGCAGCCTGAAATCCCCGGACATCCGGGAGGCTTTTGGACAGATTTGTTTTTGGGGGCGTTGAAAGAGAAGCAGGCTGCGCAGTTTCGCGCGCCCTCTTTCGGTACGCCCGAAATGGAGACAGGACGATGCTCAGGAGCTTCGACACCGTTTGGCAGGCTACCGCAGATCTGATGCGCGGACGCCCTGCACGCCTCACCGGGGCAGCCCTTGCGACTGTGATGTTCGCTTTTATGGGCGGCGTTGCCACCGGCACCATCACAGGCTTCACGCCTTTCGGCACATCTTCAGATGCATCGTCCGGCATCAGCGCCTCACCGCAGGTGCAGGCGGTGAAAGAGCAGGTTCGCAACCAGGCGATTGCCCGTGTTGCGGGCGGGCGCATGGCGGCACCCGTAACCCGGCTTCCCGCGGTCAGCGCCAGCATGAGTGACGCGGCTTTCTATGCGGTCACAGCAAACGCCGTGCAGATTGCCGGCACACAAAGGCTGAACAAGAAGTTTGCAAACCTGAGCCCAAAGCAGCTCGAGCGTGAGCGCAAATGCCTTGCCGAGGCGATCTATCACGAAGCCCGCAGTGAGGGTGCGCAAGGCAAGCTCGCCGTGGCCGAAGTGGTGCTCACCCGCGCGGATGACCGACGGTACCCAAGTACAATTTGCGGCGTTGTCTATCAGGGGTCAAACCTGTCCACGGGCTGCCAGTTTTCCTGGACCTGCGACGGTTTGCGGGACACGGCGGCTGAAAAAGACGCCTGGGAAAAATCCATGTCCATCGCCAGCTACGTGATGCTGGACGTGAAGTGGGAAGAAGTGACCGGCAAGGCCACGCATTACCATGCAGACTATGTGTCGCCCTACTGGGCCCCGACGCTGGACGAAACCGCGACCGTCGGCAGGCACGTTTTCTACCGCTGGACGGCATATAACGGCCTGCGCGACAGCTAGAAACCGCGGCTATTTTGCAGCCGCAGCCCGCTCTTCCATCTCTTTGATGACGGCGGCCAGTGGTCCTGTATTCTTGATCTGCTCGCGCACAAGCTCCGGCGTGTTGCCGGCCGCTTTGTCCAGTTCGCCGATTTCCTCCGGCACAAACCAGTGCAGCCTGTCCGGCGTGTGATACGCAGCCCACACCGCATCCGCCACAGATGACGCGGGCATCAGCCGGAACATGCCTTCGCTCGGCGCGCCGTCCTGCGTCCCCTCCGGCAAAATCGGCGTATCAATCAGACCCGGCAACACATCTGCCGCCCGCACACCATGGCGCGCGAACTCAATGGAGAGCGCCTCTGTCAAGCCTTTGACTGCGTGCTTGGTGGCGGAATACACAGCAATGCCCGGCATACCGAAGGTGGCGGACGATGACGATGTGGTGAAGCACAATGAGTTGGGCGTTGCGCGCAACAGCGGGTAGGCAAGGTGAATGCCCCGCATGACACCAACAAAGTTGATGTTCACGACCGCCATTACATCGTCGAAGTTCATTTCATCGAAAAAGCCGCCGGCACCGATGCCTGCATTATTGAACAGCAGGTCAAGGGTGCCGCCGGTCTGTGCGGCAAAATCCTTGAGCACCTGCGCATAGGCGTCGCCGTCGCGCACATCCAGAACCGACGTAAAGCAGTTGTCGGCGCCCGCATCTTTGGCAAAGGCATCAAGCCCCGCCTGGTTGACGTCGGTGGCTCCCACAAACCAGCCCTTGGAGGCAAAAAGCTGCGCGGTTGCCAGCCCCATACCGCTGGCAGCCCCGGTAATGAAAATAGATTTGCGTGTGTCGGCCTGGCTCATCTGGTCTCTCCCTGATTTTCTGTTTCAGGGAGTTTAGGCAGCACGAGGTCGAATTGGGAAGCTGCGATCATGCGACCCGCATCTCAGCCGTGCAGGCTCAGTCGCCAAAATCGATGTCCAGGCCCAGATCAAGCGATGGCGCTGAATGGGTGAGCCAGCCAACGGAGATCAGATCAACGCCGCTTTCCGCCACACCAACAATGGTGTCGGCATTGATGCCGCCTGACGCCTCCAGCGTGGCACGCCCTGCATTCATAGCCACAGCCTGCGCAAGGGTTGCCGGTGGCATGTTGTCCAGCAACACGGCTTCAACGCCCGCATCCAGCGCCTGCGCCAGTTGCTCCAGCGTATCCACCTCGCACTCGATTTTGACCATGTGCCCCGCCTGCGCGCGGGCTGCTTCAATGGCTGCGACAATGCCGCCCGCAACGGCAATGTGGTTGTCCTTGATGAGCAGCCCATCATCGAGGCCAAAGCGATGGTTTGCCCCACCCCCGCAGCGTACGGCGTGCTTTTCAAACGCTCTGAGGCCCGGCGTTGTTTTGCGGGTGCACGTCACCCGCGCGCGCGCGTGCGCAATCAACTGCGCCATTGTGCGGGTAGCTGTGGCAATGCCGGACATGTGCCCCATGAAGTTAAGCGCCACCCGCTCGCCCGTGAGGATGGACCGCGCCTTGCCGTCGAGATGGCAGATCGTGTCGCCTGGTGACACGACATCTCCATCATGACGTTCAACGCCAATCATCAGATCCGGGTCCACCAGCCTGAAAGCCGAGCGCGCGGCATCAAGCCCTGACACAACGCCGGCCTGACGTGCCGCGATGCGCGCCTGCGCGCGGGTGGCCTCGGGCACCACATAGTCGGTGGTGATGTCGCCCGCGCGACCCAGATCTTCTTCAAGCGCACGCCTGACGGCGGGCTCCACGATCAGGCGCGGCATTGGCGGAGGAAGGGGCATATGGGAGCGCGTCATGGCGTCAGGCCGATCTTGTTTCAGGAGCTGCAATGTCGGTCTCGTAAGCTTGGGCGAGGGTGAGGGGCATGGTCCGCTGCAGGGTTGTGTCGGTCGCCGGGTAGTCGAGGCGGGCGTGCCCGCCCCGGCTTTCGCAACGGCGATGGGCGGCGGCAGCAATCAGGTGAGCCGCTGCCAGCATGTTGCGGTAACCAGACGCTTCAGGCCGCGCGAGGGTTTCAAGCTCGCGGATGATGCCAAGCGCGCGCCCCAGCGAAGCGCGGTCCCGCGCGACACCTACATCACGTGACATGCTCTGCCGCAGCCGGACAATTTGCACACCATGCGGGTCCGGACCCTTGGGGGCGTCACCCCCTGCGGGAGCCTGTCCGGGCGCTGGGCCACGGTCGCCGAGTGCGGCAATGTGTGTGGCAATGCGGGCACCAAAGACAATCGATTCAAGCAATGAGTTGGAGGCCAGCCGGTTGGCGCCGTGCGCCCCTGTGCGCGAGACTTCGCCGCAGGCATAAAGACCGGGCAGGGAAGCTTCGCCTGTCAGGGCCGTCACAACACCCCCCATATGATAATGCGCGGCAGGCGCGACAGGAATGGTCTCACGAACAGGGTCAATGCCAGCACGTTGTGCGGCTGCATACACGGCCGGAAACCGCTTGGGAAACACCGCACCAACAGCCGTCCGACAGTCCAGCAACACCTGGCCGCCACGGGCGATTTCCGCGGCAATTTCGCGGGCCACAATATCGCGCGGTGCAAGTTCCATGTCGCGGTGAATGCCGTCCATCAGCCGCGACCCATCGGCCCGCAACAGGGTTGCGCCTTCGCCGCGCAGGGCCTCGGTGGCAAGCGGGGCGGGGTCTTCGGTGCTGACGATGGCAGTTGGGTGAAACTGCACAAACTCAACGTCGCTCACCAGCGCACCCGCGCGCGCCGCAAGCCCAAGCCCATGGCCGCGCGATCCTGCGGGGTTGGTGGTAACGGCAAAAAGGGCACCGATGCCGCCCGTTGCAAGCACTGTGGCAGGTGCCCGGAAATGCAGCGTCGGCGCATCCGGCCCCACACCGCCGCGCGTGACAACGCCGGTAACAGCACCCCCTTCCACAATCAGATCGGCGGCATTCCAGCCGGGCACAATATGTATGGCCTCGTGGGCACGGGCAGCTTTCAGCAGCGCGCCCATGATAGCCGCGCCCGCACCGTCGCCGCCTACATGGGCAATGCGGTTGCGCGAGTGTGCGCCTTCACGGCCCAACGAAAAACGGCCGTCTGGTTTTTTGTCAAACGAAACACCCAGCGCTTCAAGGTCAGCAATGCGCGCGGCGGCATCTTCCGCCAGCACACGGGCAGCGGGTTCGTCCACCAGCCCGTCGCCTGCGGCCAGCGTGTCAGCCACGTGCAGGTCAGTACTGTCATCCTCGCCAAGGGCTGCGGCTATACCGCCCTGCGCCCAGGTTGATGTTGCGCCACCAGGCCGCGGTATGCCCGCAAGCACAGTGATCCGCCGTCCCGCGTCCGCCAGCTTCAGCGCGGTGAACAGTCCGGCAAGACCTGCGCCTGCAATAAGCACATCACCGGCTACATGCTCGCGATGGTTTGTCATTGTGCGCCTTCCGGCGGTTTCAGCGCGACATCAAAACGCTAATTGTTGAGCGCAATCATACGGTCGATCGGCAACCGCGCGCGGTCAGCAATGGCCGGATCAATGAGCACTTCGTCCCGCAGTGTGTGCAAAGATGTGAGGATCTTCGGCAGCGTGATCCGCTTCATGTGCGGGCACAGGTTGCACGGGCGGATGAAATCCACATTCGGGTTTTCCACCGCCACATTGTCGGACATGGAACACTCGGTCACCATCATCACTTTGCCGGGCTGGTTGTCCTTAACCCAATTGATCATGGCAGAGGTCGAGCCGGAAAAATCTGCTTCGTCCAGCACGTCGGGCGGACACTCAGGATGCGCAATGATCTTGATGCCGGGGTCATTCTCCCGGTACTGACGAAGTTCTTCCGGCGTGAAGCGCTCATGCACCTCGCACGAGCCTTTATAGGTAATCAGCTCAACGTCCGTCTCTTTTTGCACGTTGCGCGCAAGGTATTCGTCGGGAATGCACATCACGCGCGGCGCATTGAGGCTTTCAACAACCTTGAGCGCGTTGGACGATGTGCAGCATATGTCTGTTTCAGCTTTTACCTCGGCAGAAGTGTTGACGTATGTCACCACCGGCACGCCGGGAAAGGCTTCGCGCATGGCACGCACATCAGCCCCGGTAATGGAAGATGCCAGCGAACACCCGGCCATCTCATCAGGAATGATGACGGTCTTGGACGGGTTCAGCAGCTTTGACGTTTCCGCCATGAAGTGCACACCACACTGGATGATCACCTGCTCCTCGACCTTTGTGGCCTCAATGGCCAACTGCAGGCTGTCGCCGGCAATGTCGGCAACGCCATGGAAGATTTCCGGCGTCATGTAGTTATGCGCCAGAATGACGGCATTCTTCTGCTTTTTCAGCCGGTTGATCTCGTAGATATACGGCGCAAAAAAAGGCCACTCGACCGAGGGAATGACCTTGGAAAGACGCGCGTACATTGGCGCCATTTCCTTGGCGAGGCCCGGTGTGTAGTCGGGGACCTCAATGTCAGGAACAGGCTTCTTCGCCACAGGCCTTGTGGCCTTGGCGCTCTTTATGCCGTCATTTGCACTGACGTCATACGCGCTGCGTTCATACACGATCGTCATAGCCAGGCCTCCCTTGGGGCTGGTCGCGGCTTATGCTCTAAATGAGCATAAAGGGGGCCGCAAAAAGGCGGACATAAGCCGCTCTGTAAAAATCCAGAGTAATGCTACATATGAGCATTACTCTAGTCAAGTGCTGCAAGCGATCTGAAAAGGGTCACCATCGCGGGCATGTTTCGCAGCGCATTGGCGATATCTGATTTTGGCCATGCACTCAGATCGGATAGCTGTGCTTTGCTCGCTGGATGGAAGATATCCCCATAACAAAAGCCGTGCTGAGTGCCGCCGCCCTGCTGCTCACCTTTGTGGCGTTTTATCCCTACATCCGCGCTGTCCTGCGTGAGGAGACAAAGCCGCACGTGTTTTCATGGGTGATATGGGCTGCCGGCACGGTCATTGTCTTCTTTGCGCAGCTATCTGATGGCGCGGGGATTGGTGCCTGGCCTATCGGCATCTCAGGCATCATTACGTTTTTTGTGGCCGCGCTTGCGCTCACCAAGTCAGCGGACAAAAGCATCGTCCCCATTGACTGGGTATTTCTCGCGTTTGCGCTCAGTGCCCTGCCGCTCTGGTTTGCGACAGATAATCCTTTTCTGGCCGTCCTTGTGCTGACGATTGTCGATCTTTTGGGGTTCGGGCCATCCGTCAGAAAAGCCTACGCTTCTCCTTATGAAGAAAACGCGCTTTTCTTTGCGCTTGGTGCTCTGCGTAATGGCTTCGTGGTGGCCGCACTTCAAAACTATTCGTGGACGACGGTGCTGTTCCCGGCAGCCGTTGGCATCGCATGTGTGGTTTTCGTTGTGGTCATTCTGCTGCGGCGAAAAATCGTAACGACAGCTATCAGTCCATCTCAAATCGAATAGCCACTGATTTGAGTCCACAGACAAACAGCTAATTACGGGACGAAGACGCAAGCTGTCATGATGTGCTGCGACGGGGCACACCAACGCGCATACCCGGTGCTGCGCGTTCCGTCACGACCTCCCGGCGGAACCTGAATTGCTCCGCCGGTCTGCCGCCTGTGTTGGTCGTCATGCGTCCGGTGCGTTCAACAAGGCCGGCCTTCTCGACAAGCCGTCGAAAATTTTGCTTGTGCAGTTTGATGCCCATCACCGCTTCAACAGTGCGTTGCAGCTCCGTTAGCGTGAACTCTTCCATGATGAGTTCAAAGACAACCGGGCGATACTTCAGTTTTGCACGCAGTCTGCCCATGGCAGTTGCCAGAATACGCCGGTGATCATGCTGCATGGGATCGCCCAGCGGCGGCACATCCTGTTCACCTTCAGGCGTGTTCAATTTGCGCTTTGCATTGCGCCGTCCATCTCGGGCGGCTTCATCCACAAGGCCGGCTTCATAGAGCAGCTCAAACCGCTCCAGAACCTTTTCCTCATCCCAGGAAATGCCACCAAGCCCAAAACACAGGTTCAGGCGTTGCTTGCGCTCTGAAATTACGGGCGACGTTTCAGCGCTTTGTGCCCACGCATTTACAAGCGGTGCAATTGCATCATCGATGATCCGGGGGCGCGCGTGCCGCCAATCTTCCCACGGAAAATAGCTGTACCAGCCCCGCCAAACGCTTTCCGGTGCCGCTACATCCTCACCAAGGTCATCCGTGCTGACCAGTGCAAGATATCCGACCGAAATGATATGCGGGCCGATGTCATCCGGCAGTCTGTTCCGGCCTCGGTCACCAAAGGTGTAAAGCTGTTCGACATACCCCAGATCAAGACCCGTTTGTTCCTGCACCCAGGCGTGCAACCCCGTTGCCATGGTCCGGTGCACGAGGGGGTCAAACGGTCCAAAAGGCAGGGCGTCCCAACCATCGCAATGATGCGGCGAGGTCGGGTTGGGCGTCTGCACGATAAGCGTGCGTGGTTCCTGCTCAGCCACGGTGACAATGGCCGCGTTCAAGCCAACGACGACCGCCGTTGATGTATCTCCAAACGACACATGGCCGATTGGTGTCGATGCTTCAGAAGATGCGGTCATGCAGCCATCCTCTCACCATGTAAAAAGCCCATCGGCGTCAAAATGGCGGGTTTTGGACCACCCTAACGACACCTTTTGCTCATATGTAGCATTATGAAGGTGTTGATTCTGAAAGGCAATTTAAAGCAGCTATTTCGCTGCCAGGGTCGCAAATCGCTTGAGGTAGGCAGCTTGTGCTGCGCTTGCGGACATTGGCTGGATCCATCGCCGAGCTGCCCGCGATTGGGCTGACGTCAGCCGAGGTCGTCCAAATATCTTTGCCGCTTCACCCGGTTCAAACCCGGCAAGTTCAACTGCCTCCATATAGGCAGACACAATGTCCGCGCGCTTGATTGTGCGTTCCACATGTTTGGGCGTGTGAACGGGAATGCCAAACCGAACGTGAATAGCTGCTTCCAGCCTTCCTTCGAAGTCTTTGTAATCAACACCAAGCGCTGCCTTGAACGGACTGATCATGTCGCCAATCACATATTCGGGCGCATCGTGCAGGAGCGCTGCCAGCAGCTTTGTCTGGTCCCACTGCGGTGCAAAGGCCTGCGCCAAGTCTGTTACGAGCAGCGAGTGCTGCGCAACGCTGTAGGCGTGCTCTCCCGTCGTCTGCCCGTTCCAGCGCGCGACACGGGCAAGCCCATGGGCAATGTCTTCAATCTCGATATCCAGCGGCGACGGGTCAATCAGGTCAAGCCGCCGTCCACTCAACATGCGTTGCCATGCACGCGGTGCGTCTGTCGTTTTCGCTGTTTGCGGTTTTGGGCGGGGCAGGGGAATACTCCCGTTTCAGGATCAACTCATGCGGTGAGCTCTTGTAAAAGCCGATTATCCCGTTGTCGATTGGCCCTCACTTGATACACTGCGAAGGATCGGAGTTGATACAGGTCATGGCTTGAAAATCACCGGTTACGGATAGTCCACCTGCACGTTTTTTTTTTTGGTTTTTTCGGTTTTTTGGTTTTTTGCGGCAAGGCGGAAACACACAATGTCCATCAAACGCATTCTTTGCCCTCTCTACGGGTCGCAGTCAGACGCAAGCGCCCTGGCCACCGGCCTTGCCCTGACAAAGCGCTTTGACGCGCAGGCGGATATTCTGTTTGTCCGCCCCAATCCAACCGATGCATTGCCGTATTTGGGTGAGGGCATTTCGGGTCCCGTGGTGGAAGATATTATTGAGACCGCCCGCAAGGCTGCTGATGGCGCGGAGGCTCAGTGCCGCGAAACTGCCGCCAAGGCCGCAGCCGAAGCAGGCATTGAGTTGAGCGACACAACGAAGCCCGGCGTGGCAACCGCGCGTGTTCGCGTGAAGGCCGGTCGTGCGGCAGATGTCATTGCTGCTGAAAGCCGGCTCGCTGACCTTGTCATTGTCGCTGACGCATCAGCCCGCGACCAGACCTCAGGCCCCAACGCGCTTGAAACCTGCATGTTGGCGGAAGGTCGCCCGGTTCTGCTGGCACCTGCGTCTGCCACGCAATCTGTTGGGACCAGCGTGGTAATCGGCTGGGACGAAAGCGGTGAAGCAGCCAATGCTGTAACTGCCGCCATGCCGTTTTTGACCCAAGCCAAAAAGGTCACCATTGTTTGCGTTGACGAAGACGGCATCAATGATGCGCCTGGCGCACGCGCACTGGCTGAGTATCTGACGCTGCACAGCGTTGTCGCCGACGTCCATCTTGTGCCCGAAGACAATCGCAATACGGGTGAGGTACTGCTCGCCGAAGCAGGTGTGCTGGGCGCTGACCTTCTGGTCATGGGCGGCTACAGCCATTCACGCCTGCGCGAACTTGTGCTGGGCGGTGTCACCCGCCACATTCGCTCCCACGCCACAATTCCCGTGCTGATGGCGCACTGACACCAACACGGTTTTCCCTACTTTTTCTACAACGAAGGACCTTACTCATGGCGCTTTATCGCGTGCATCTCAACGTCGCCCGCAGCGAACAATATCCGTCCGGCTCGTCTGAGTGTGGATACGAGTTTGTTGTGCCTCTTGACGACAACATGCAGCTCGACCCCGACGCCTGGAAAAACCATAAGGACGACTGCACCGTGCATCGCTTCTGGGAAGACGAAGACGATCTGCGCGGCCATCTGCGCCATGTCGGCAAAGGCTGGAAGTTTGACTACGACGCTGCTGACGACGAAGACGACGAATTGCTGTTCAAGCTTGACCGCCACAAGCTGGCGGAAGGCGAGTATGTGTCAATCACCGAAAGCGACGGTGAGATGCACACTTTCAAAGTCATGGCAGTGCGGCCTTACCCGTAGGGGGTGACCCGTAAAGTCAGACCCGCCGCACAAGCACGCTGCCAGCGGAGTAGCCCGCGCCGAACGAGCAGATAACGCCCACATCGCCCGGCTCAAAATCGTCGCTGAACTGGCTGAACGCGATGATCGACCCGGCCGATGACGTGTTGGCATAGTCCTTCAAAATGTTGGGCTGCTCTTCCTCAGAGGGAGGGCGGCCCATCACTTTTTTGCCGATCAGGTCATTCATGCTCGCATTGGCCTGATGCAGCCACATGCGCTTCAGGTTGTTGTTGCCGATGTTCTCGTCGTGCAGATGTTCAAGGATCATCTCCGACACCATGGGCACCACTTCCTTGAACACCTTGCGGCCTTCCTGAACAAAAAGCTTGTCTTTGGTGCCAACGCTCTCAGGCGCTGTGCGGTTCAGGAAGCCGAAATTATTGCGGATGTTGTTTGAAAACTGCGTCTTCAACCGTGTGCCGATAATTTCAAACGGATGTTCGACGGTTGCCGTATCTGCGGCCTCAATGATGATCGCCGTTGCCACATCCCCAAAAATGAAATGGCTGTCGCGGTCGCGGAAGTTGAGATGACCGGTGCAAATCTCAGGATCAGTCACCAACACGCATTTGGCGGAGCCGGAGCGGATCATGTCGTAGGCCTGCTGAATGCCGAACGTGGCTGAGGAGCACGCCACATTCATGTCAAAGGCAAAGCCGTCTATGCCAAGCAGATCCTGCACTTCAACCGCAATGGCCGGGTAGGCCCGCTGAAGGTTGGAACACGCCACCAGCACCGCATCCACGTCCGCGGCGGTTTTGCCAGCCTGCTTCATGGCATCTTTTGCGGCAGCGACCGCCATCTCAGCCAGAATGGACGGCTCTTCGTTGGGCCGTTCAGGCAGCCGCGGTGCCATGATGTCCGGGTCCAGAATACCTGACTTGTTCATCACGTGGCGCTGGTGAATGCCGGATGCCTTTTCAATAAAGGGCACAGACGATTCATTCAGCGCCTCAACCTCGCCGCGCTCTATCGCGTCTTTGTTGGCTTCGTTGAAGTTGCGTACATAGGTATTGAACGATTCCACCAATTCTTCGTTGGTTATCGTTTCTTCCGGCGTGAAAACGCCCGTTCCGCTGATGACTACTTTGGTCAACTCACCCCACCTGAGATTTTTTGTGACGCCTTTTGACGTTCCCCGCCCGCGAAGGCTGGCCCGCGCGCGTCATTAAGGTACTTTATTGATGGTAATTTAGGTGAAGGACCGCCGCCATGCCAGCGTAACCCGCCGCGCATGGTGAACAGCCTTTGTTTTCGGGCGCGGTTTACACCGGCAGTGCGCCTTAAAGGACCCTCATGACGGACACGACCATCGCCACCGACACACCACCTGAAACACCGGCTTCAGAAAGCGATATCGCCCATTATTCCCAGCTTGACGCAGCGGAAACAAAAGCATGGCAGATGCTGGAAGCAGGCGCAAAGTCTTACAAGAAACCGTTTCATACAGTCACATTGGCCACCGTTACCGCAGACGGTGCCCCGCAGGCCCGCACGGTGGTTTTGCGCGAAGCAGACCAAAAAACCCGCATTTTGCGCGCGAACACAGACCTGCGGGCACCAAAAGCGCAGCAATTGCTGCATGATTCGCGCGCCCAGCTTTTGTTTTACGATGCCGCCGCCAAGGCGCAGATACGCCTGACCGTGCGCGCGGAAGTGCTGACTGAAGGCGCTGTGCGCGACGGTATCTGGGCCACGACGGCCCCCGGCAGCAAGGTGTGCTACCTGGCAGTAGACACCCCCGGCACCCCACGCCCGCAGGGCACATCCGGCCTGCCGGACTTTGCAGATGGAGGCCAACGCGTGCCCGCGGACCTGCTGGAAGCAGGCTCTGAAAACTTCGCCGTGATGCGCTTTCATACCCAAAAACTGGACTGGCTGTATCTGGATAGTGCCGGTCACCGGCGCGCTATCTTTGACTATGAAGCCGGCACGTCAGCCTGGGTTATTCCGTGAAGTGATGCTAGCGCGCAAGTGCTGCGCACTCCGCGTGACGCACACAGGTCGTTTGATGGTCGTTGAACATGCCCACGGCCTGCGCAAACGCATAGACGATTGTCGGCCCGCAGAACTTGAAGCCGCGCTTCTTGAGGTCTTTTGACAGCGCCATGCTCATGGGCGTTGCAGCCGGCATGTCTTTCCAGTTGCGCGACGTGCTCACGACGGGTTTCCCGTCCACGAAAGACCACAGGTAACCCGAAAACCCGTTCGGCTCTTTGTCCATGATATCCAGATAGGCTCTGGCATTGCCGATAGTGGCTTCGATCTTGCCGCGGTGTCGGACAATGCCTGCGTCCCCCAGCAGCCGTGCAATATCCTTATCACCATAGCGGACAATTGTTTCCGGCTTGAAACCATCAAAGGCCGCGCGAAATGAGTCCCGCTTTTTCAGGATGGTGATCCAGGCAAGGCCCGCCTGAAACCCGTCGAGCACAAGTTTTTCAAACAGTGCCCCGTCGTCATATTCAGGCACGCCCCACTCATCGTCATGATATGCCACGTAAAGCGGGTCGTCGCCGCACCAGCCACAGCGTTCGTGCTTTGTGGCGCCGGTAGGGCTCATGCGTTTTCGCTTTCGCTGTTATCCTCAAGTGAAAACGCGGCATAAGGCGGCACTTTCAGCGTCAGCGCGGCGTCACCTGCCTGCGCGGCAACGCCTCGCGCTTTTGCAACGCGATCCAGAAACACCAGCGCCAGCACCTGCGCGTCCGCCGACCCGGCAACACTGCCGACTTTTGCATCCCCCATCATCACGTCGCTGCCCGCATCAGGCGTGGGCCCGTCAACATCTGCAACAACCAGCCGCTTTCGTGCCTTGCCCTTGCGGTGCGTGCGCGACGCCACTTCCTGACCCACAAAGCAACCCTTCTTGAAATCAATGCCGTTGAGCAGATCAAGATTGCACTCGATGGGAAAATCCTTGTCAGCACCAATATCCAGCGCTCCGTCAGGTACGCCCAAAGACACAGCGTGGGCCCGGTACGCCTCGGGACCGACAAACGGCATAGCGTCCACATCACCAACCGGCATAATCACCCGCGTGCCAAGCAGTGGCGTGCGTGGATCAACAAATGAGCCAGCGTGGCCCCCATCAGGCGAACCGTCGCCCCATGAAGCAAGCACAGCATAATCGGCGCTGACATCATCAAAAGCGGCATCAGCGCGCAGCTTGTACATGGTGAGCCGCTTGCGCAGGTCAGTCGCCCGCCCTTTTGCACAGTCAATCAAAACCGCCGTCTCATCGCCGGGGTCAGTAACCATGAAGAAGTCGAACAAAAACTTGCCCTGCGGCGTGAGCAATAGCGAATAAACCGCGTGGCCCGGCGCCACGGCGTCAAGATTGCCCGTTACCAGTCGTTGCAGCAGGTCGCGCATATCCGCACCATGCGCCCGCAAGACGGATCGGTCGGTCAGATGAGCGTGGGTCATATCAGTCATGTGCAGGTCATTCCTTGAGTGGGCTGGGTCTGTCACAGGGTGGGGTGCTTGAGCCCCGGCTTCAAGGCTCAGGCCCCCACAAGCGGATTGGCTTTCACGGTGCCGCGCACCTATAAGGCAGGGATAAACACTTTTTGCGCGCCGCCACATCAGCCAAGAGCCACCTGCCCCCGATGAAGCATATTCTCTTCGTCACGTATAACCGCATCGGCGATGCTGTACTGTCCAGCGGTGTTTTGTCGTGGCTGGCCGACCGCTATCCGCAGGCGCAAATCACCGTTGCGTGCGGCCCCGCGGCGGCAACCCTGTTTCGCGATCAGCCCGGCGTCACCCGCATCATTGAAATGCAGAAGCAAAAACGTGCGGGCCATTGGGTTTCCCTGTGGCGTCAGACTGTTGGCACGCGCTGGGACATGGTGATTGATCTGCGCGCTTCGCTACTGGCGTACACACTGCGTGCCAAAGCCCGCCACGTGCTGCGCCAGGACACACGCCTGCACCGCGTGCCCCATATTGCAACCGTGTTGGGTCTGACGCCGGCACCGGCGCCCCGGCTTGCAACAGGCGAAGAAGCGCGGGTGCGCGCAGCAAAGCTCGTTCCGCCTGGCCCCCCCGTGCTGGCTGTTGGCCCAACCGCCAACTGGGCAGGCAAGGCGTGGCCCGCAGACCGTTTCAGCGCTCTTATTGAACGGTTGATCGCCCCTGACGGCATTCTGCCCGGTGCCCGCGTCATGCTCATTGGGGCGGCAGCCGAGCGTGAAGCAGCCCTGCCTGTCATCGACAGCATTCCGTCAGAGAGGCTGATTGATCTTGTCGGCAGGACGGACCTGCCGTTGACGGCGGCCTGCCTTGAGCGCGCGGACTTCTATGTGGGGAATGATTCAGGCCCCATGCATATGGCTGCTGCCGTCGGCCTCCCCACGCTGGGCCTGTTCGGCCCCAGCCCTGAAAATCGCTACGGCCCGTGGGGCCCCAAAGGTGCAAGCGTGCGCGGTCCGCGCAGCTTTGAGGAAATCATTTCCGATCCTGCCTACGATTATCGCTCACCAAAAAGCGAAATGACCGGCCTGAGTGTCGACGAGGCTGTGCAGGCTGCGCGGGCGCTGCACGCAAAAACAACAACCACTGGTATTCCATCGTTCCCGCGCCTTTCGACTCTTACAGTCGCACACAACGAGGAACACAACCTGGCCGGATGCCTTGCCGCGCTTTCGTTCGCGGATGAGCGCGTGGTCGTTCTTGATCGGTGTACGGATAAATCAAGGGATGTGGCACTTGCAGCGGGTGCCGACAAAATCATTGAAGGCGCATGGCCCATTGAAGGTGACCGCCGCAACGCAGGCATCGACGCGTGCACCGGCGACTGGATTTTGGAAGTGGATGCTGATGAACGCGTGCCCGCTGATCTGGGCCGTGAAATATCAGCAGTCACGCTGACGTCGCCCCCCGGTCACTATCTGGTGCAGTTCGACAACTATGTGGGCAAAACCCGAGTGCGCTACGGTTGGGGTGCGTATATCGGTGCCAGCGCTGCGCCACGCCTTTTTGCCCGCGGCACCAAGAAATGGGGTCGCCAGCGGGTTCATCCGTCGCTCGAAATGGGGCCGCGCCTTGGTATGCTCGACACCCGCATCGACCATCTGGTGGATGACAACATCTCCGATATGCTGGCGCGATTTGATCGTTACACAACCGCCAACGCGGCGGACCTGCGTCATAGCGGCAAGGCTGAGGCGGAGACCCTGCGCCGCAATATCCGCCGCATCCCATCGCGCTTCTACAAAGCCTATGTGCGCCGCAAGGGATACCGCGAAGGCGGCTACGGTTTTCTGGTTGCCGTGCTGGCAGGGCTCTACCCGGTCGTTTCGTACCTCAAGGCAACGCTTGAAAAAGGCGACGGGGGGTCGTGAAGATACTGCACACCATTGCCGGCGGTGATGTTGGAGGCGCTGAACGCTTTTTTGTTGATCTCGCCATCGCCTTTCACGCCGCCGGCCACCAGACCCATGCGGTGATGCGGCCAAATGGAGCGCGGCAAGCGCTCCTTGACGAGGCTCATGTGGGGCACACCCAGGCACCGTTCAAACGCTGGCTGGATTTTACCACGTCGCGGGCCATCAAATCGGCTGTGGCCCATATGCAGCCCGATGTCATCCTGTCGTGGATGGGCCGCGCCTCACGCGCCACACCCAAGGGCGACTATGCGCGTATTGCGCGCCATGGCGGCTACTACAACCTCAAATCGTTTCAGGGGTTCGACGCGCATGTGTGCAACACCCCTGATCTTGTGACCTACCTGACCGATGGTGGGTTTGACCCATCGTCAGTGCATTTCATTCCCAATTTCGCCACGGTTGACCCGCGCCCGGCGCTGCCACGCAGCATGTTTGATACGCCCGACGACGCATTGCTGCTGCTGGCCATGGGGCGTTTGCACGACGCCAAGGCCTTTGACGTGACGCTTGATGCATTGGCCGCAACGCCGGGTGCGTATCTGTGGATCGCCGGCGCTGGTCCGTTGGAGGCAGATCTCAAGCAGCAGGCGCGTGATCTGGGGGTGGCCTCGCGGGTTAAGTGGCTGAGGTGGCGCGATGACCCCGGCAGGCTCCTGCGCACCGCCGACATTTGTGTGTTTCCGTCGCGGTTTGAACCTTTCGGCAACGTCATTATTGCCGCCTGGGCCCACGGAACACCGGTCATCACCGCCAATGCCACAGGCCCCCAATGGCTGGTGCGCGATGGCGACGATGCGCTGCTGGTGCCGCGCGACAATGCGCCTGCCGTGGCCGCAGCCATTGCCCGCCTGCGCGATGACCCGCAGCTTGCTGCGCGTCTTGCGGTGGCTGGGGCTGCACGGGCGCAAGCCGAGTTTTCACAATCCGCATGTGTTGACCGTTACGTTTCGCTGTTTACACAGGTACAAGAAAAGCGTCGTTAGGCACGCTGGCGTCCCTCTTCGACAACCACTCTCCTCAATAATCAAAAGACAAATCCAGATATGTGCGGCATTGCAGGAGTGCAGACAACAAGCGGGCAGTCGCCATCGGCAGCAGCGCTCAACGCCATGTCGCAGGCGCTGGCCCATCGCGGCCCGGACGGCGAAGGAAGTTTTATCTCCGGGGCCACCGGGCTGATCCAAACCCGTCTTGCAATCATTGATCTTGAAACCGGCGACCAGCCCTTGTTTGACGATGAAGGACTGGCTCTCGTCGCAAATGGCGAGATTTATAACTACCTCGAGTTGCGCCGCGAGTTTGGCGAAGCAAACTTCTCCACCCACTCAGACTGTGAGACCCCGCTCAAGCTCTATCGCCGCGACGGAATGCGCTTCGCTGATGGCCTGCGCGGCATGTACGCAATCGCGATGTATGACCCGGATGGTGAGCGCCTGTTGCTGGCCCGTGATCCCTTCGGCATCAAGCCGTTGTATTATGCAGAAACAACCGACGGGTTTGTTTTTGCGTCGGAGCCGCAGGCCATTCTGGCGACGGGCCTTGTTGAGCCGAAACTGGATATATCCGCAGCCGGGCAGCTTCTGCAGCTTCAGTTCACCACCGGCCGCAGCACGGCATTTGTCGGTATCAATCGCGTGTTGCCGGGCGAAACACTGTTGATCGAGCGCGGCCGCATTCTGGAACGCTATCGGCGCGATGCTCTGCCTAAAGGCGCGCCTGTTGCGGTGAATGAAGAGCGCGCCATGGTGATGCTGGAGGACGCACTGATCGACAGTGTGCGCGTTCATCAGCGGTCTGATGTTCCCTACGGCATGTTTTTGTCCGGTGGCATCGACAGCTCAGTCATTCTGGCGTGCATGGCGCGTCTCAACGACCAGCCGGTGCGCTGCTATACAGCAGGCTTCTCCGGCACCCATGTTCAGGACGAGCGCGAGCACGCAGCCCGTGTTGCGTCTGCTACCGGTGCCGACCATGTGAGCATTGATGTAACGGAAGATGATTTTTGGTCGCTTCTGCCCGCCATGGCTGCTGCCGTAGATGATCCGACGGCTGACTACGCCATCATCCCCACATTCAAACTGGCAGCGGTGGCAGCGCAGGACGTAAAAGTGGTGCTGTGCGGGGAGGGGGGAGACGAACTGTTTGCCGGCTATGGCCGCTACCGCGCCATCACCCGTCCCACGTGGCTTGGCGGACGCGCCATGCGCGCGCGCGGTTCGCTCGACGGCCTGCACCTTCTGCACACCGAAACACCTGACTGGCGCGACGGCATTTCCGCGGCATGGAACCGTGCAGGTGGCGGGCACACAAGGTTACAGCGCGCCCAGGCCGTTGATTGCGCGGACTGGCTGCCGAATGATCTGCTCATCAAACTCGACCGATGCCTGATGGCCCACAGTCTTGAGGGCCGCACACCACTGCTTGATCCTGCAGTGGCACAAGTCGCGTTTGCCTTGCCGGACGCCTTGAAGCTCAAGGGCCGGACCGGCAAATATCTGTTGCGGGCATGGCTGGCAAAACACCTGCCGGAAGCTGAACCCTTCGCCCGCAAACGCGGCTTTACTGTGCCCGTGGGTGAATGGATTGCGCGGCGCGGCCAGCAGCTTGCACCTTTGGTGGCAATGCAGCCCGGCGTGGCCGAGCTCTGCAAGATTGACCGTGTCCGTGCGCTGTTTGCGGGCCTCGGCACGCGGCCCGCCAAGCGCGAGGGGCAGGCCGCATGGTTGCTGCTGTATTATGCGCTTTGGCACCAGCACCATATTCTGCGCCACAGCGTTGAGGGAACCGTGGAGGAGGTCCTGTCAGTGCGCTAGCACCGGCAGGCCGCGCCTCGCGTGTACGGGGTTGACGCCTTGCGCTCGATAGGGTCCCGTTGCGCCCGAAAAACAGATGCAACACCACTCTCAGGAGACCGAAGACATGGCCGATACATTCCGCGCACTCGTGGCAACCAAAACCGATGATGGCCAGACCGTCGAGGTCACCAATATTTCTGATGCGGACTTGATGGACGGCGATGTAACCGTCGCCGTTGCCCACTCGACCGTGAACTATAAAGACGGTCTGGCGATTACCGGGGCGGCGCCCATTTTGCGGGCATCTCCGATGGTGCCGGGCATTGACTTCGCGGGCGAAGTGACCGCTTCCGATAACAATGACTGGAAGCCCGGCGACAAGGTGGTGCTCAACGGCTACGGCGTGGGTGAAAGCCACAGCGGCGGCTACGCCCAGCGCGCCCGCATCAAGGGCGAGTGGCTGGTGAAACTGCCTGAAACATTTTCGACCGCCGACGCCATGGCCATCGGCACGGCGGGCTATACGGCCATGCTATGTGTCCTTGCGCTTGAGAAACACGGCATCGGCCCCAAGGACGGCGATATCCTGGTGACCGGCGCAAATGGCGGTGTGGGTTCCGTGGCCATCGCGCTGCTGGCGAAGTTGGGGTACCGCGCTGTCGCCTCTACCGGGCGGACACAGGAAGCTGACTACCTCAAAAGCATTGGCGCTGCCGACGTAATCGACCGTGCGGAGTTCTCCGAACCAGGACGACCCATCGGCAAGGAACGCTGGGCCGGTGCTGTTGACGCTGTGGGTGGTGTGACACTGGCCAACGTGATTGCTCAGACCTGTTATGGCGGCACCGTGGCAGCCTGCGGGCTGGCAGGCGGCGCTGACCTGCCGTCCAGCGTGTATCCGTTTATCCTGCGCGGCGTGACATTAGCGGGCATCGACAGCGTGATGGCCCCGCGTGGCATCCGCGAGGAAGCATGGAGCCGCCTGGCGCGCGATCTTGATCTGGACAAGCTCAAAGCAATGACAAAAACAATCGGCCTTGATGATGTCGTGGGCGCTGCCTCTGACATTATGGCGGGTACGGTTCGCGGTCGCCTTGTCGTGGACGTCAACGCATAAAAGCACACGAACCAATAGCGCGCCCGGTCACTTAAAAAGAACCGGCGTGCATCAGGGGAACAGGGGAGCGCGGGACATGGATCTGCCGCCATTCAGAAAAGTCAATTTTGTCGAAACCCGGGTGGACGTGGAGCGTCGAGAGGACGGCTCCATAGTGCTGGAGAACCCGCACCCCATGGGCGACCCGGCGGCCAACGTTATTGAACCGCTGAAGAAATGGGCAACTGAAACGCCCGATAATGTATGGCTTGCCAAACGCCGAGCCCCCAAACCGGGCCAGACGTTTGGTGACTGGGAGAAGATCACCTACGCCCAGGCCTATGACCGTGTGCGCCGCATTGCGCAGGCATTGATCGACCGTGGCGTTGGTCCGGGTAAGCCGCTGATGATCCTTTCCGGCAATTCGCTTGAACACGCCCTCATGACCTATGGGGCCATTCTGGCGGGGGCGCCTGCTGTGCCGGTGTCGCCAAGCTACAGCCTCATCAGCTCTGATTACGCCAAATTGCGCTATGTCTTTGATCTGATAGAGCCACAGGCCATTTTCGTGCAGGACGGTGCAATGTTTGAGGATGCGATGAGCGCCCTCGACATGGAGGATTTATCGCTGATCCACGTGCAAAACCCGGCACCCGCATTTCAAAGCACATCTTACGATGACATCCTGAAGACCGACCCCACAGGTGCTGTTGAGGCGCGTTATGACGTGCTGACCTATGACACGGTGGCGAAATATCTGTTCACATCCGGCTCAACGGGAATGCCCAAAGCGGTCATCACCACGCATCGCATGATGTGCATCAACTCGGTGATGGCCACCAGGCTGATTGAAACAGACCCGGACGAGGCCCCGCCCACGCTTATCAACTGGTTGCCGTGGAACCACGTGTTTGGCGGCAACGCGGTGTTGAATAATCTGCTGACCGCGGGCGGCACGCTTTACATTGATGGTGGTCGCCCGGTTGCCGGGCAGTTCGCCGAAACCGTGCAGAACCTGCGCGAAATAGCGCCTACCACATACACCAATGTGCCCGCTGCTTATGTCATGCTGATCGAAGAGCTTGAGCGTGATGATGTGCTGGCAAAGAACTTTTTCTCGCAGCTTCGTTCCATGGGCTATGGCGGGGCGGCACTCAATCAGGATCTGGCTGAACGTATGCAGGCGGTTGCCATCCGCATCACCGGCGAGCGTATTTTGTTTACGTCAGGCTATGGTGCAACCGAGACCGCGCCAACCATCACAAGCACTCACTGGGAGACTGAGCGCATGGGACTGCTGGGGCTGCCGCTGCCCGGCGTCAAAATAAAACTGGTGCCTGCGGGCCTCAAGATGGAAGTCCGCGTCAAAGGCGACTGCATCACGCCGGGCTACTTCAGGAACCCGGAAAAAACCGCAGACGCTTTTGACGACGAGGGCTACTACAAGCTCGGAGATGCCGCAAAGTTTGTGGACGATAACGACCCTGCGCAGGGCCTCGTGTTTGATGGCCGCGTGGTTGAAGACTTCAAACTTTCGTCCGGCACCTGGGTCAATGCGGGCCGTATGCGCGTGCAGGCTGTTGAAGCGGGTGGCGGCCTCATAAACGACTGTTTGGTTGCCGGGCTCGACCAGCCTTATGTCGGCGTTCTGGGGTTTCCCAATCTTGCCGCGTGCCGCAAGGCCGCAGGGTTGGATGATGATACGCCTGCGGATGATGTCGTGCGTGCACCCGGCGTGCTGGAGCGTATCGCCGAAGGTTTGCGTGCGCATAATTCGCGTAATCCGGGTTCATCGACCCAGATACACCGTGCTCTTTTATTGGCCGAACCCCCGTCACTCGATGCCGGCGAACTGACCGACAAGGGGTACATCAATCAGTCGGTGTCCCTGTCGCGCCGCAAGGCGATGGTGGACAAACTGTTCACTGACCCGCCTGGCAATGATGTCGTGGTTGTTTAAGGCGCGCCTATCAGGCACATGAGACGCGAAACGGGTTTGCGTCTCACTCACCAAGGTTATGAATGCCCGACTGGTATCTGATACTTAATGGCGTGCTCATTGGCATCGTCGTGGCGGCGCCGATCGGGCCGGTTAACCTGATCTGTATCCGCCGCACACTCGCGTATGGGCGAACCAACGGCTTTGTCTCAGGGCTGGGTGCCGCAGTCGGAGATGCGCTGTTTGCCGCCGTTGCAGCATTTGGCTTAACAGCAGCCTCATCGCTGGTCGTGACATTTGATGATGTGCTGCAGGCCGTCGGCGGTGTGTTTCTCGTTGGTCTTGGTATTCACACCTTTTTGAGCAAACCCGACGACACCGATACGGTGCGAACCAGCACCCGCAGCAATCTGATCGCCGCCGTGCTGGCAACCTTTATGCTGACCATTACCAATCCTGCCACCATGCTTGGTTTTGTTGCGATATTTGGTGGTGTAGGCGGGCTGGTTACAACCGAGCCGGGCCTGATAACGGCTGCGTTGCTGGTTGTTGCTGTTTTTATCGGCTCTGCGTTGTGGTGGCTGGGTGTCACCATGACGGTCGGGCTTTTGCGCGGCGGCATGACGGAGCAGCACCTGTTCATGATAAACCGCGTCTCCGGCGCGCTTATTGTGCTGTTTGGCGTGTTTATTCTGGGGCGTCTGATTGTCAATTTGGTAGGCTGACGGGCGCAGTGCGCGCACCTGTAGCTACGCGATTATAACAACAAGGGAGTGGGATACATGAACGGTGCGGAAAGCCTGGTGCAGACATTCGTCGATAGTGGCGTGGAAGTCTGCTTCACAAATCCCGGTACATCGGAAATGCATTTCGTTGCTGCGCTGGACCGTATCGATGGTATCCACCCCGTGCTTGGCTTGTTTGAGGGTGTGGTCACAGGCGCTGCCGACGGCTATGGCCGCATGGCTGGCAAACCCGCCGCCACACTGCTGCATCTGGGCGCAGGGCTGGGGAACGGGTTTGCCAACCTGCACAACGCCCGTCGCGCCGCCACGCCGATCGTCAACGTGGTAGGCGAACACGCAACCTATCACCGCCAGTATGACGCGCCGCTGTCGTCTGACATTGCAAGTGTTGCGTCGCCAAACTCCGTGTGGATGGAAACGCCCGAGCGCGCCACTGACGTGGCCGGAGCCGGTGCCCGGGCCTATGCTGCCGCCATGGGAGCGCCGGGCGGTATCGCAACCCTCATTCTGCCCGCGGACACGGCATGGCTGGACGCGGAAGGCCCGGCAAAACCGATTGCCGCCGCGCCGTTTGCGCAGGTCGATCAGGCCACAATCGACAAAGTCGCGGTCGCGCTCAAGAACGGCAAAAAGTCAGCCATACTGATCCGGGGGCGCGCCTTGCTGGCAGACGGGCTTGATCTGGCGGGCCGCATTCAGGCGGCCACCGGCGCACGCATCCTGTGTGACACATTCACGCCACGTATGCAGCGCGGTGCAGGGTGTGTCAGCATTGAGCGGCTTCCCTATTTTGCCGAGCAGGCAGTTGAGCACATCGCTGACGTCGAGCAGCTGGTGCTGTGCGGCTCGCAAAACCCCGTCGCGTTTTTTGCATATCCCGGCAAGGAAAGCTGGCTGACACCGCCCGATGCTGAAACGCTGGTGCTGGCCCGCCCCGAAGAAAATGGTCTGGCTGCCCTTGAGGCGCTGGCGGAAGCTGTTGGTGCTCCGGCGCAGGCGAACGAATATGTGAAACTTACCAAACCTGACCTGGCGTCCGGTTCCCTGGACGCAGACGGCGTCGGCCGCGCCATTGCCCATTATCTGCCCGAAGGCGCAATTCTGTCCGATGAAGGTGCGACAGCAGGCCTGTTCACCAATATCTACACCGAGCGCGCCGCGCCGCACGATCATATGTGTCTCACCGGCGGGTCAATCGGGCAGGGCCTGCCGCTTGCCACTGGTGCTGCCGTTGCGTGCCCGGACCGCAAGGTTGTCTGCTTTCATGGCGACGGCGGGGCGATGTACACGCTCCAGTCCCTGTGGACCCAGGCGCGCGAAAAACTCGACGTGGTAACGGTCATTCTGGCCAACCGCTCCTACGCCATTTTGAACATCGAACTGATGCGCGTTGGTGCTGAAAACCCCGGCCCCAAGGCGCTCTCGATGCTGGATCTGCATAACCCGGAGCTGGACTGGGTTCACCTGGCAAATGGCATGGGCGTTGAGGCTGTGCGCTGCGAAACCGCCGAAGCCTTCAATGAGGCGTTCAAGGCATCAATGTCCCGTAAAGGGCCATTCGTCATTGAGGCCGTGATTTAGTGCAGGTTCACAGACGACACATACGGTTAATCCATGCCCCCTAAGGCACTGGTCTGCAAGGCTTCCTTGCTGCTAGGCTTTGCTTAAGACCACGCTTTGGGGAGGGTGAAAGGCGTGTGCGGTGCGGCTCATTGATCCGGCCCGACCTTTGCATCGTTGAGCGTCAAAAGGCCGGTATCAGCGCGCGCCACAAGAACGCCGCGTGCATCCGGACTAAAGTGACCTGATACGGGATTTGGCAAGGCGGGCGTAAGCATGACCTTAGGCAAGAGTGACATGACCGACAGCAACAGCGGCAGCAAAGACGACAAAACGCAGGACGGCGCACCCAGGCGCCCGCGCGATGTCACCGCGCTGAGCATCGAGGATCTGGGCATCGATACCGAAATCAGTGACCAGGAGTTTGCGGAGTTTGACACACCTGACGACGTGGATATGGGCATTGAACGCCTTATCCGCACGGCGGGTGTAACGCCTCAGCGTCGCGCGCAGACCCCGGCACCTGCCAACGTCACGCCGATTTCTGCGGTCGTTTCAACAGGCGCAACTTCAACGCCTGCCTCAAACGCACCTGATATCAAGCCGCTTCGTGCGTCCGATATGTCATTGGTCGAGCACGTTGATTTGGCTGATATAGGCTCCTCGGCGCGCACACGTCAGCCGCTCGGTGACATGCAACGCCCCATTGGCGAACGTCTGGTTGAGCTGGGCCATGTCTCGCGCACAGCACTTGATACAGCCCTTGCGGAACAGGAACGCAGCCCGCACAGGCTGCTGGGTAAAATACTCAGCGACATGAACGCGTTTGCGTCAGGGGATGCCGCCGACGCACAGACACACGACCCTCTGCATACGCTCATTGATCCCGATGCCCTGAAGCTGGCCCCGGCAGATCTCATTCGGTCTGCAAGGGTATTGCCTGTGTCAGCCGGTGGGGGCGCAATCATGGTCGCCCTCGCGCACCCCAGCCTCATCGACAAGATTGAAGAGTTGCGCCCGTATCTGCCGGTCGGCGCACGCATCGAGCCGTGCTTTTGGCCCGCGCAGGCGTTGCTCGCCACGATTGATGCCGTGCTGGAAAATCAGATGGCTGCCGAGAGTATCCTCAAGGGCCTGGCGCGCGGCACCGAGGAACGTGGCGGTGCAGCAACCGTATGGGCAGACCCGGCTGTACGTCTGGTCAATGCCGCGCTGCTTCAGGCCGTGAAGGCCGGCGCCAGCCACGCACACTTTGAGCCTGTTGATGGCTATGTCCGGCTGCGCTACCGCGTTGACGGTGCCATGCAGCAGTCATCCGCAATTGACAAGCGTTTCTGGCCGCCGGTTGCTTCCCATTTGAGAAACATTGCAAGCACCAGTGACGATGCTTCTGCCGGGGCAACCGCCGCACCGGGCGAGTTCACCATGCGTCTGGGTGACCGGATTTTTCTTTGTACCCTGAATACATTTGAAACGCTCAACGGCGAGCGCATGACCATTCGCATGGGCGAGATTGCCCGCGAGCCATTATCGCTCGGCGAACTTGGCCTGTCCGAGCATTCCGCAGCGCTGGTTCTGCGCTCACTCGTGCGTCCCTCAGGCATGATTGTGGTGGCAGGTGGCCGCGCGTCCGGCCGCACCACAACGCTCTACGGTATGCTTGGGGAAATGAAAGCAGCGGATCGCGCGATTTTCACGGTGGAACAGCGCATAGGCTATCGCCTGCCGCTGGTTAGCCAGCTGGAGGTAACGTCCGCGCAGGCGGCAAACGCACAAGACCTGATTGCCGATGTCGTGGCGCAGGACCCTGACGTGCTGCTGTTTGACAAGATCAAAGACCGTATATCCGCAGCGTCTCTTGCCAATGCGGCATCTGCAGGGCGATTGGTCCTGACCTCCATGGATGCACCGGATTCACTGTCAGCGCTTATTGAGTTGATCGGTCTGGTTGATGACCCGCGCCAGCTTGCCGGACGCCTCAGCACGCTGATGGCTCAGCGCCTTGTGCGCCGCCTTTGCTCCGTATGCAAACAATCCCGCACAGCAAGCGCCGACGAGTGTTTCATCTTTGGTTTGGATCCCTCGGACCGCCCAACGGTCTATCAGCCCAACGGCTGTCCGTCGTGTCGCAACACCGGCTATCGGGCCCGCACGGTTATTTCCGAAGTGCTGATCATTGATGACGACATGAACGACCTGATCGCCGAAGGGGCCAGCATCGCCGACCTGCGCGCAACGGCGACAGAAAAAGGATTTCAGACACTGGCCGAAGATGGTGTGCGCAAGGTGCTGCTGGGTGATGTCAGCCCCGGCGAACTTGCCCGTGCGGTTGATCTGGCAGCACGCCTCTAGCTGCCAGGCCGCCCGGCAGGCCGCCCCGCGAGCCGCCCCGCGAGCCTTTGCGCCTCCTGGGCACCTTGCCGTGCATACGTATTGCCAAGGTTTGCAGCCGCCTGCGTACAGGTGGGGTGCGCGCGTTGCTGGCGGCTGTAGGCCGCGTTAAACGACCCGATCAATGCGTCCTTTCCGCTTTGCGAAAGATCACCGGCAGCAAGCATGTCCAGCATCTTGAGCCGCCAAACCTGCCCCTCTGACGGTTTGCACAGCACCCGCAAGTAGTGAACAGCACCCAGAGTGCCTGCCAGACGTTTCAGGCCTTCATCCACAACCGGGTCGGCCCTCGTGGAAAGCGACATGCCCGTGAGGCCCAATATCAGCATGACGAGCAGGGCGGAGTGTTTGTTGGTGTAATGCCGCATACGTGTTCCGTTCAACAAGCGTGTGCCGCATAATGCCCCATGCAGCCAGTCGGCCAAACCCCCGTTGGCTTGTTTTGCCACGCTGTCACCTTGTTGGAAAGGAACACCCAATGGCCGGGATGCTGGATATTGTCGCGCTGGATCACGTAGTTTTGCGCGTGGCTGACATGGATCGCGCATTGGCATTTTATCAAGGCATATTGGGGCTTGAAGTGGAGCGCCGCCTCGATATCGGGCTGGTGCAACTGCGCGCGGGTGCCAGCCTGATAGACCTGGTGGCTGTTGACAGTGAATTGGGCCGCAAGGGCGGCGAGGCTCCTGGCACAAACGGTAACACCGGCGGTCACAACATGGACCATTTCTGCCTGTCGTTAGGTGAGTTCGACGAAGCCGATATCCGCAACTGGCTGACGGCCCATGGCGTAAGTGTTGGTGAGGTGGAGCGCCGCTATGGTGCTGGTGGCTTTGGGCCTTCGCTGTACATTCCTGATCCCGACGGCAACACGGTTGAACTCAAAGGCCCGCCAGACCCGGCCTAACAGTCGCATCTTGCTGGCAACGGTATTTTCAATTGCTCTCGCACCAAAAGTGGTTAGGATAACTTACTAAGTGGGTGCCCAAACCCCGGTTTCTTGAGCCCGGTTCCTGGAGGAAGTGTGCGTATCATGCGTTTGAGTTTTATTGTCCCCGTTGCGGGTTTCTTGTTCGCCGCCGCCATAGTGATTGGCTCAGCAAATCCGGCAACGGCCCAAAGCTACCCTTATCCGGTAGATGAAATTGCCTCTGAAATGGGAATGACCACTGAGCGGTTTGAGCGCTGGTGGTCGCAGGCACCCGCATCAATGCGAGGTGAACTGGCAGGACAGCCGCTTGCGAAGTGGGGTCCGTCAGTAATTTGCGATGTTCTGGGCTTCCGTATCGGATCAACCGAAGGCGCTGACTGCCGCGAGCAAAAATATGCTGATCGTATGGCTACCGCTGATCGCTGGAACGCGGATGGCACCTATAAAGGTCCGTCAGAGGCCTGTCTTGCCCGCAACAAAACCGACAAATGGGGCCGCCTGATCTGCGACTGACCGCAGATAGGCCGGCGTCCCTCTTACGGAGGAAACTCATATGCGTAAGCGTCTTGGACTACTGGCCCTTCTCGCCATGACAATGGCTGCAGTGTCGCCGCAGCAGGCCGCAGCAAGCGACTACACACCTGAACTGCGTGCCTTCATGACCACCATGAATGATGTCGAGCGTGAACGGTTTGAGCGCTGGTGGCGACAGATGCCCGCCTATTTCAAGGACTCGCTTCACAAAGCGAAATTCGAGGAGTGGCGTGCGGTTATCTATTGTGACTTTCTGGGCTTTCGTGCCGGTACGCCGCAAAGCGACAAATGCGTGGAGATGCGCAACAAAAGCTGGCAGCAAAATGCGACCCAGTGGAACGCGGACGGTACATTCCGCGGTCCGTCAGATGCATGTATCGCGCGCAACGAAACCGATCAGTTCGGCCGCCTGATTTGCGTAACACCTGCGCAGCGCCAGGAAGTGCAGGACTACTGGGACAGTCTGCCCCATGAGCAGAAGCTGACAGAGTTTGCGCGGCCCGGACATTTCTGGGAGGCCATGCAGCACTGCGTTGAAAGCGAAGGCTACGAAGTGGGCAGTGAGCTGTATGCACAGTGCGAACTGGCCTACGCCAATCGCAACGTGCCAATCAACTAGCACCTGGCATGACGACGCGGGCGCTGTGGCCCGCGTCGTCAGCAGGTGTTTCCCTACCTAGAAAATCGCGTATCCGCCGTCGATCACGAAGGTATCGCCGGAGTGATAGCTTGACGCGTCCGACGCCAGATAAACTGCAACACCGCCAAAGTCTTCCGGCTGCCCCCACCGACGGGCAGGCACGCGCGGAATGACTTTTTCCGCGAACGCCGGTGCGTCCTGAGCAGCGGACGTCATGTCGGTGGCAATCCAGCCCGGCAAAATGGCGTTGGCCCGGACGCCATGCTTTGCAAACTCAACGGCAACGCCCTTCATCATTGAAATGACCGCACCTTTGGTGGCGGCGTAATGTTCATTGCGACCGGCACCTTCAATAGCGGCGAGGCTGGCGACGCCCACAATCGAGCCGCCCGGATCGCCCGCCTGCGCACGCTCCTGCATGTGGCGGCACGCCTCGCGGAACGTCCAGAACACCCCGTCCAGGTTGACGGCCAGCACCTTGCGGTACATCTCTGCCGTGATGTTGAGGAACGAGTTGGCTCCATAGCCGATACCTGCATTGGCATAGACCGCATCAATACGCCCCATTTGTTTTGCGGTGTCAGCCATGGCGCGCACGACTTCATCCTCACTGGACACATCAACACGCATGGCGGCTATCCTGCCGCGCCCATGGGCTTCAAGTTGCGCTACGGCAGCCGCGTTCTTTTTCTCGTTGGTGCCCCAGATCATGATGTCTGCGCCCGACTGTGCCATGGCGTCCGCCATGCCAAGGCCGATGCCGCCATTGCCGCCGGTAACGAGTGCAACCTTGCCTGTCAGATCAAACGGATTGTAGGCCATAAGCGTTTCCCTCTTTTTTGAGTGCGTGTTTTTGAGTGCGTGTTTTGAAAAGTGTTTTCGCCGTCACTATAACCGCGAAAGCGCGTCCGCCATATTGTCTGCAAGCGCAAGCGTTGAAGCATCTTGCGGGCACACCCACAAAACGGCCTGCGCATCATCACCGGCACGTGCGTCGCCCGATTGGTGGGTGCCCCTGAAAACGGTCAGATGCGTGAGCGTCGCACCCGGAGCTGCTGCAAAGCGATAGTGCCCAAGCACGCCGGTTATGCGGGCCGTGACGCCCGTTTCCTCAAACAGCTCGCGCAACGCCGCTTCATCTGCGGTTTCGTCATCGTTTATCCGCCCGCCAGGAAACGCCCACATACCCAAGGCGGCACCCCGACCGCGCTGTACCAGCAGCACGTCTCCATCACGCATGACGGCGATGCTGGCGGCCCTGATGACAGCGGATGAAGCGGCAGCGATCATTGCGCCAGTATGGCGTCAATTTCCCGTTGGTCCATACGCAGGCCATTGCCATTGATGATACCACTGGCCATGTCGATGAGCCGTCGCAGCATTCCGGCGTACTGCGCCCCAAGGACCGCAATTTTGCCGGATGCATCTTCGGCAACAGCAGCGGCAAGTGTTTGCGTCGCTTCGCGTGCAACCCGGTTTGCCTGCGCAACGACAATATCAAATGGCTCGCGATGCTTGGTCGGTGCGTTCTCATAGGCCAGAACTGCCAGATCCCTGTCCGCAAAATGCGACCGCTCAAAATGCTCGCAATATGAAAGCGGCTCCCATGCCTGAATATCACCGATGCAGTCCGGCATATCGGCCAGCATGTCGATGAGCATCACAATCTCGTTGAAGTGATTGAGATAATCGGTGGCCAGCAGCGTTTCAGGGTTGATGTTGCGGCCAGCCGCCAGCAGCCCAAGCGTTTTGGGCCAGCCCATGCGTTGGGGGCGTCCGTCGTGCCGGTTTGCGCTGGTGCTCGTACCGCTCATCAGGTTTTGCCCGTGCCTCCATGGTGTAGACAGTGCCACCCAAGGTTGCACACTATCAACACACCCTTACCTGACGCTTACTGCCGGTTGAGTGAGGGTTATTGTTGTTCAGATGTGGGCTGTGGCGTGATTTCGTCCAGAACAGAGCAGGCAAACCGGGTCTTGTAGGTTAATGCCTGGGTATCGGGTTCCAGCGCGCAGCTATACAGCGTTGCATCCTTTACCAGCACAATAGCACCGCCCAGCATCCCCTTAACTTCGAACCCATCTTCCAGGAGTGCGCCCAGCGATGCATCTGTCATCACAAACGGCCCGCTGCGCCTTTCGTCAATCGGCGTGGACTCCTGCGCGAGAACAGGGCCGCAGGCCACCAGAACCGCAGCAATAAGGGCAGACAGTGAGATACCAAATCGCATCATGATCTCCGGAAAATAACTGGCGCTGCGAGATACCATAGACTGATTTGCCATATCCGCACCAAGGCATGGCAGTTAAAACTGGAGCGGTTAAGGAACCATCCATAAGATTGCAGCCATGTGTGGACGATATGCCCTGACCCTGCCGCCGGACGCCATGCGTGCTGTATTCGGATATGCCGAACAGCCCAATTTTCCGCCCCGCTTCAACATTGCGCCCACCCAGCCCGTGCCGATCATCCGGCAGGATGCTGATGGCCAGCGGCATTTCGTGCTGGTGCGATGGGGACTCGTGCCGGACTGGGCCAAGGAAGTGGGCACCAAACCGCTGTTCAACGCGCGCGGTGAAACTGTGTCTGAGAAGCCGTCTTTCCGTTCCGCCTTCAAGCGCCGCCGGTGCCTGGTGCCCGCAGACGGGTTTTATGAATGGAAAGCGCAGGCAACGGGCTTCCGGCAGCCCCACCTCATTCGCCGTCGAGACAGAGGCGTCATGGCCTTTGCAGGCATTTGGGAACACTGGCACTCAGCCGAAGGATCCGAACTTGAAAGTTGCAGCATCATCACCACCACCGCCAACACCACGCTGATGACGCTGCATCACCGTATGCCGGTTATTCTGGAAGCAGGAAGCTGGGACACCTGGCTCGACACGACTGAAACCAGAACTGCCGACGCACTATCGCTTATTACTCCGGCTGCGGACAATTTGCTGGACGTGGTCCCGGTGTCCCGCCGCGCGAACGCTGTTGCCAATGATGATGCCGGCATTCAGGAGCCAGCTGACACAGATGACTTTGAAGACAAAACGTCGCCCGCGCAGGCCAATCCTCAGATGTCGCTTTTCTAGTCGTCCAGCCTGCGCCCCAACTGCCGGTTCGGCTCCACAATGTATCCAAGCCGCTCGTAGAACCCCAGTGCCTGGGTGTTGTCGCCGCGGACAATCAGGTTGAGCTTGGGTACATCACGAGCCCGTAGCCAGTTTTCAGCTGCCACCATGACAGCCCGGCCAATGCCGCCTGTCTGGAGCGTCGGCGCCACACTGACGTAATAGACAGCACCACGATGCCCGTCATGACCAACCATGACACTTGCAACAATTTCAGGCGTCTTGCCGGCAGTTACCTCGCCAACAAGAATTGTTGAAGAGGGGCCTGCGAGCGCAAAATCAAAATCCGCGTCCGGGTCATTCCAGGGCCGTGTCAGTCCGCACGCTTCCCAAATCTGCGTTACAACAGCTCTGTCCGCTGGCGTTGCCTCGCGGAACCCGATAGGAGGGGACTCGGTTGGAGCGGGTATTCGGTTTTCAGCCATTTTTGCGTGCTCCTTCGCGCTTATTAGCGGGCAGGCCCGCAAAAACGAGCAAATCACGTTACAAGTGCCTATATTGATTGCATAGGGTCGGCTTGGGTTCTCGATGGCATTCGACATCATCATTCTTCTAGCGCTGGTAGGATTGAACGGCTTCTTCGCCCTGTCGGAGATGGCGGTTGTCTCGTCGCGCTCGGCGCGCCTGCAGGCCATAGCCGACGGCGACAGGCGGGCCGCAGGCGCAAAAGTGGCTGCCAGGCTGCGCGAAAAGCCAGAACGGTTTCTCTCAACCGTCCAGATCGGCATCACGATGATCGGCGTATTGTCTGGCGCGTTCGGGGCAGCCACAGTGTCGCAGCCGCTTGGCGAGATGCTGGGCCGCGTTGAGTTCATCGGCGACTACGGCGCCCCGCTGGCCCTTGGTCTGGTGGTGGTTTTTGTCACCATCCTGACGCTCGTCATCGGGGAACTGGTGCCAAAACGCATTGCGCTGGGCAATCCTGAATACATTGCCAGCGGTATCGCCCGGCCGATGCTGGGCCTGTCGCGTATCTTCAGTCCGCTGGTCAATCTGCTGTCTGTGCTGAGCGATCTCACGTTGAAAGTCTTGGGCATTTCAGCGGAGCCGGTCAGTCAGGTAACAGAAGAGGAAATCCGCCAGCTTGTGATTGAGGGTGCCGAAGCGGGGGCCATCGAGGATGTCGAACGCGACATCGTGCACCGCGTCTTCCGCCTTGGCGATAAAATGGCCTACGACATCATGACGCCGCGCCGTCAGGTGCCGTGGCTGGACTTTGAAGCCCCGCTTGCCAGGAATGCGGAGGTCATCCGCGAGGCGCAGTCCATGCGCTATGTGGTGGGGCGCGGCCCCCGGCGCGAACCCATCGGCGTCATCCGCGCGGAAGACCTGCTGGCAGCCCTGCCGGAGGAAATGGAGCTTGATCTGTTCGCAAACATGAGCGCGCCGCTTTATGTGCCTGAAACGGCAAAGGCTTTGCAGGTGCTGGGCACCATGCAGTCTGAAAACAAGTTCATGGCGCTGGTGGTTGATGAGTTCGGTGAGGTGCAGGGTGCAATCACCTTGGCGGAAATATTCCGCGCCATGGTTGGCGACATTACCAGTGACGGAAGCGCGCCGCGCATCGCCTTCACCACCCGCACCGACGGCAGTTTCCTCGTTGAAGGCGGTGCTACCGTTGATGAGTTGAAAGAGGTTCTGGGACTGCGTTCGCTGCCGGGTGAAGATAAGGAAGACTTCAACACGCTTGCCGGAGCGATGCTGCATTTCTTTGGCCGCCTTCCCACAGAAGGCGATGAGTTTATCTGGGACGGCTACCGTTTCGAGATCATGGATGTGGATGGCACCCGCATCGACAAGGTGCTGATTGCCCCGTTGCGCAATATTCCGATTGCCGGACTGCGCGGCAAAAGCGCCTAAATCAGCTTGCCGGGGTTCATGATCCCGTGCGGATCAAGTGCCTTTTTGATGGCCCGCATCGCATCCAGCGCCACGTCAGACTTGTAGCGGGTAATTTCGTCGCGCTTGAGCGTGCCAATGCCGTGTTCGGCAGAAATCGACCCGTCGAGCGACGCCACCACACCATGTACAAGGTCGTTCATGGCCTGCCATTGGTCCAAAAATGCCTTGCCATCCATGTCGCGCGGCTGACTAAGATTGAAGTGAATGTTGCCGTCGCCAATATGGCCAAACGGCACCGGACGCACCCCCGGCAGGGCCTGGGTTACAGCCTGCGTCGCCTGCGCCAGAAATGCTGGCACCTGCGACACCGGAACCGACACATCATGCTTGATGCTGGCGCCTTCCAGCTTTTGCGCTTCTGACATGTTTTCACGCAGCGCCCACAAAGCCATACGCTGCGTTTCGCTCTCTGCAATCACAGCGTCCGCCACCATCTCGTTTTCAATCGCGGTTGCCAGAGAGGTTTCCAGCACATGCCGTAACCAGCCGTCGGTCCCGGCTGTCAGCTCCGCAAGCACATACCACTCATGCGCTTGCGAGAGTGGGTCCATCGCGCCGTCGAAATGCGCCAGTACCAGCTCAAATCCCTGTCGGCTGATGATCTCGAAGGTTGAAACCAGCCCGCCGCTTGCGTCTTGTAACTGCACAAGAAGCTCCACCGCGGCCTGTGGATCGCGCACCGCGATGAATGCTGTTTCAGTGGCCTTTGGTGCCGGAAACAGTTTCAGCACTGCCCGCGTGATAATGCCAAGTGTGCCTTCCGCGCCCGCGAGCAGCGCCGTCAGGTCATAGCCGGTGTTGTCCTTGCGCAGTCCTGAAAGCCCGTTCCAGATGCGCCCGTCCGGCAACACGGCTTCCAGTCCCAGCACAAGGCTGCGCATCGAGCCGTATCGAAGCACAGCCGTGCCCCCTGCATTGGTGGAAATGACGCCGCCAATCTGGCACGAGCCTTCGGACGCAAGGCTCAGCGGAAACAATCTGTCATTCTCGCGCGCCACATCCTGAATGGCAGCAAGCGTGCAGCCTGCATCAACTGTCACCGTATTGTTGAGGGCATCCACGCCATGTACGGCTTTCATGCGCTCCAGCGACACAACAATCTGGGCGCCGGACACATCAGGTATCTGCCCGCCTACAAGCCCGGTATTGCCCCCTTGCGGCACAAGCGCTGTGCGCGTTTCGTGCGCAATACGCACGATGTCCGCCACAGCCTGCGTGGAAGCAGGGCGCAGCACCAGCGGGGCCGTGCCGCGATATATGCCGCGCCACTCAACCAGATAGCGCTCAATATCGTCGTGCCCGGCAACAAGCGCGCCGCCGGGCCCGGCGGCATGTGCCAGACGTTTGAGCGTCTCAGGTGAAGGTATGGCAACGGTCATGTCACTCACCTAGAGCCGATTGTGCCGGTCGTCAAAGGCCCTGTCGTGCAGCATGTCATGGCGCGTCCGGGCGAGGGGCCGCAGCGCGCGCAAGTCTGTCGTTTATCGCTTCGCCCACACCGTGCGCGGGTATCGGCATCACGGCTATGCCCTGAGCCGCGCGGCCATCCAGCAATCGCAGCATTGCAAACAGATTGGCCGCAGCCTCCACCACATCACCAGCCGGACTGAGGTTCAGCATCGGGCCGTCATGCGCAGGCACGTGCGGCCCGAATGCCAGCAGAGCTTCATTATCGCCGGCGCCCTTTGCATTCAACCGCACGGCAGATGTGGGTGCATAATGGCTCATGAGCATTCCCGGCGACACAACATCCTCGTTGTCCGCCGTCGCCGCCAGTTTGCCGGCAACCGCCTCGATTTCGCTTTTGGTAACAGAGCCGGGCCGAAGCAGCCGGACGGTGCCGTCAGTTACTGCGACAACCGTGGATTCCAGGCCGATTTCACATGGCCCGCCGTCGAGTATCATCCCGACTTTGGTGCCCAGCCCGGCGGCCACATGGTCCGCCGTTGTGGGGCTTACGGCACCTGAGGGGTTGGCGCTTGGCGCTGCCAGCGGTTTGCCCACGCGCTCGATCAGTCCGTGGGCGACAGGGTGGCGGGGTATGCGGATAGCAATCGTGTCCAGACCCGCACAGGCCAGCAGCGAAACAGGACAGGCGGCGTGTCGTGGCAAAACCAGCGTCAGCGGGCCGGGCCAGAAGGCGTCTGCAAGAGCCACGGCGGCGGCGTCGAAGACACCGAGCTTCCGGGCCATGCCCATATCCGCCACGTGGCTTATCAAAGGGTTGAAGGTAGGCCGCCCCTTTGCGGCAAAGATACCCGCCACGGCGGTGTCATTGGTGGCATCCGCTGCCAACCCGTACACGGTCTCTGTGGGCATGGCTACAAGGCCGCCAGCGCACACAATCTGTGCTGCGCGCGCCATGCTGTGCTCATCAGGAAGGGGTGGAGAGGCGATCATGGCCGCAACCTGCCATGCCCCGCGCTACTGCGAAAGTCAGCCAATTGCCCCGAAGGTGGATATGGCGGCCATTTCTGCTATCTGTTGCCTCATACGTCCCTTGAAAAACGAGACTCCCATGACCTACCGCCCGCCCGTTCGCGACATGTCTTTTGCCCTCAACGAGATTGCCGGACTGAAAGAGCTATGCGGCAGCAAGGCCTTCCCCGATCTGGAGCCTGATCTGATCGAGCAGGTGCTGGAAGAGGCCGGGCGCATGGCAGGCGATCTGCTGGCCCCCCTCAACTGGACCGGCGACCAACAAGGCGCCCGTCTGGAAGCAGACGGCGTCAAGGCACCGGATGGTTTTGCGGATGCCTACAAGCAGTGGTTTGAAGCCGGCTGGTGCTCTATCCCCGGTGACGTGAACTATGGCGGGCAGGGCTTGCCGCTGTCTCTCGCAGTGGCAGTTCAGGAATATATTAACCAGGCCAACATGGCCTTTGGCCTGTGCCCGATGCTGAGCCAGGGTGCGGTTGAAAGCCTCACGCAGCACGGGTCAGAGGCATTGCGCGAAAAGTATCTGCCCAAGCTCCTGTCCGGTGAATGGACCGGCTCCATGAACCTCACCGAGCCACAGGCGGGCTCTGATGTGGGCGCGCTCAAGGCCAAGGCCGAGCCGCAGGGTGATGGCACCTACAAGATCAGGGGCACCAAGATTTATATCACCTGGGGCGACCATGACATGGCGGAGAACATCATCCACCTCGTGCTGGCCCGCCTGCCGGATGCACCGGAAGGCACCAAAGGCGTGTCGCTGTTTTTGGTACCCAAATATTTTGTCAACGACGACGGGTCGCTGGGTGCGGCAAACGATGTCAAATGCATCGGCCTTGAAAAGAAACTCGGCATTCACGCCAGCCCCACCTGCGTCATGGCCTATGGCGAAAACGAGGGTGCCATCGGCTGGCTGATTGGTGAGGAAAACAAAGGCATGCGCTGCATGTTCACCATGATGAATAACGCGCGGCTCAATGTCGGTATGCAGGGCGTCGGCATTGCTGAGCGCGCCTACCAGCAGGCGCTGGACTATGCGATGGAGCGCAAACAGGGCAAGGCATTTACACCGTACACGGATAAACCGGACGGTCCTTCCGCCATCATCGACCACCCGGATGTACGCCGCATGTTGATGACCATGAAAGCCATGACGGAAGCAACCCGCGGTATCTGCTATGCCAATGCCGTAGCGCTGGACCTTGAACACAATGGCGACGATGACGCCAAACGCAAATGGGGGCAGGGCCGTGCGGCGTTGCTGACACCGATCTCCAAAGGCTTTTCAACCGATGTGGGTGTAGATGTTGCTTCCATCGGCATCCAGATTCACGGCGGCATGGGCTTCATTGAAGAAACAGGCGCCGCCCAACACCTGCGCGACAGCCGCATTGCACCAATCTATGAAGGCACAAACGGCATACAGGCCATTGATCTTGTCAGTCGCAAGCTGACGCTTGATGGCGGTTCCGTGATTGCGGATTTTCTGGATGAGATTGATGAAACTGCCAAGGCCTGCTCGGCGTCCAACGACGAGAAGCTTGTCACCATCGGTCGCGAGCTTGCGACTGCGAATGCCACTTTGCGCGAAACAACGGACTGGCTGCTGGAAGCTTTGAAGACCGAAGCAACGGATGCCCTGGGCGGCGCAACGCCCTACCTCAAGATGATCGGCACTGTAGCTGGCGGCGCTTATCTGGCGAAGGGTGCGCTGAAGGCGCACCCTGCTGCCGGAGATGACGCCTATCTGGCAGCGCGTGTGGATATGGCAGCATTTTACGCGACAAATATTCTGCCGCAGGCTGCCGGTCTCAAGAGCCCGGTGACGTCGGGGGCCGCTGCCCTTTATGCGCTGGACACAAACCTGCTGGCCTCGTGACGCGGACGTCGTGCGTTGACGCTAACGTCAACGTCACGTACCCCTGAGGCCAACAGGAGCACCCATGTCCGACACAAATCGCCCCCAATCGCCTGCCGAGATCACCTACCCCTTCGGCAGGAAAATCGCACCCGAACCCGGCGACACAGTGGAAATTGCGCCCGGTATCCATTGGCTGCGGATGCCGCTGCCCTACACGCTGGACCATATCAATCTGTATCTGATTGAGGATGGCGATAGCTGGGTCATCGTTGATACCGGGGTCAACACCTCCAAGGTGCGCGACATCTGGGAGCAGCATTTCACCGGCACCATGCAGGGCCGCCCCGTCAGCAAGGTGATTGTCACCCATCTGCATCCCGACCACGTAGGGCTTGCCGGGTGGCTGTGCCGCCGGCTCGATGTGGAATTGTGGATGTCGCGCACGGACTATCTCATGTGCCGCAACCTGGTTCTGGATACGGGTACGGAAGCCCCCGAAGAAGGCGTGCGGTTTTACCGCGAAGCCGGCTTCAACGACACGCAGATCGCTACCTACAAACGCCGCTTTGGCGGTTTTGGTCAGCACGTTTCAACTCTGCCCCAAAGCTTCAGGCGCATGGTCGGTGGTGGCGAAATCGAGATCGGCGGGCGGACCTGGCACATGGTCGTTGGCCGTGGCCACGCGCCTGAGCATATTTGCCTGTGGTGCCCTGAGGCAGGCGTATTACTGTCCGGTGATCAGGTGCTGCCACGCATCTCGTCCAATATCAGCGTCCACCCAACGGAGCCACAAGCCGACCCGCTGACCGACTGGCTGGAAAGCTGCGCCCGCATCCGCGACCAGTTGCCCGAAGATACCCTCGTCGGCCCCGCCCACAACGAGCCGTTCTATGGCCTGCGTGTGCGCCTCCAGGCACTCATTGATGAGCACGAGGAAGACCTGGGCAAACTCGAAGACATGCTGCAGCAGCCCAAACGCGCCAACGAGGTTTTCGGCGCGCTGTTCCGCCGCCCCATCACCGACGATCTGGTCCACATGGCCACCGGCGAAAGCCTCGCCCACCTCAACTGCCTCATAGGTCGGGGCGTTGCCCGGCGGTTTTTGGGCGACGACGGCGTGGCGCGCTATGAGCGCAGGGTCACAGCACGGGCCAACGCTGCTGATTAGAGTAAGCCGGAAGCAACTCACCGCTTGCGGCCTTCCGCAACTAAGGCACAATGGCTGAATGACCACGCTGCTCATTACTCATGCCGACTGCAAACAACATGCACCGCCTGCGCGCCACCCTGAAAGTCCGGCGCGATTGCGCGCGGTGATCGATGCGCTGTCACACGGTCAGTTTTCTGATCTTGAGCGTCTGCAGGCAGTACCTGCTACCGCTGAGCATCTGCTGCGTATCCATCCGCAGTCGCACATAGATGCCGTGATGGCGGCAGTTCCCGCCGATGGCTACACATTTGTGGACGAGGATACGGTCATGTCACCCGGCACGGCGCACGCCGCATTGCTGGCGGCAGGTGCCGGGGTGCAGGCGGTGGATCAGGTGATGTCCGGTGCGGTCAAAAATGCGTTTTGTGCGATCCGCCCGCCCGGCCACCATGCGGAGCCTGAGCGCGCCATGGGCTTTTGCTTTTTCAGCAACGCGGCCATTGCCGCGCGTCATGCGCAGGTCAGTCATGGTGCCCGGCGTGTGGCTGTTGTTGATTTTGATGTTCATCACGGCAACGGAACGCAGGCAGCCTTCATCAATGATGCAACGCTTTTTTATGCGTCTACCCATCAGCACCCGCTGTATCCCGGCACTGGCGATGCGGCGACCACAGGCATCGCTGGCAACATCGTCAACGCGCCGTTGCCGCCCCATGCAAACGGTGAGATGTTTCGCGCCGCTTATCAGGATCGTATTTTGCCCGCTCTTGATGCCTTTGCGCCGGATCTGATTGTCATATCTGCGGGGTTTGACGGCCACCGCCGCGACCCGCTGGCGCAAATGGACCTCGAAGATGAGGATTATGCCTGGATTACGCAGCAATTATGCAAAACCGCGCACCGCCATTGCGAAGGCCGCGTCATCTCGCTACTTGAAGGGGGCTACGACCTGAAAGCGCTTGCCAGCGCATCGGGCGCCCATGTTGCAGCCCTGATGGCTGCCTAACGCTTATCCTTCCTGACCTAAAACCTGCTGGAATAATCCAATGGCCGACAAAATCCCCGCTGATATCAAGAAGTTGTCTTTTGAGGCCGCGCTGGAAGAGCTTGAGACAATCGTCAGCGAGCTTGAAGGTGGCGACGTGGACCTCGAAAAATCAATTCAGGTGTATGAGCGTGGCACAGCCCTCAAGTCGCACTGCGAGGCCAAGCTCCGGGAAGCCGAAATGAAGGTCGAGAAAATCACCCTCGACGCTTCGGGTGCCGCCAAGGGCACCGCAGCAGCCCACATGGACGACGATTGATTTTCAGGCACACACCATTGTTGCCCGGCCCGGCCTTCGTTTCCGGAGCGCACATCCCGTGAGGCTTGATCTTCTGCTTGTAGAACGCGGACTGGCACCGTCGCGCGCCCGGGCCCAGTCAGAAATCAAGGCGGGCAGGGTTCGCGTTGCTGGTGCTGTCGTGACGAAAGCCGCGCAGGAAACAGACCCCGGCTTTGAGATATCTCTTGATGACCCCTCCATCCCCTATGTCTCACGTGGCGGTCTTAAGCTTGCCCATGCGCTGGACCAGTTTGGTATTCCCTGCAAAGACATGACCGTGCTCGATGTTGGCGCCTCCACCGGCGGCTTCACCGATGTTGTGTTGTCGCGCGGCGCGAGGCTGGTCTATGCGGTGGATGTGGGCCACGACCAACTGTCTGCCAAGTTTCGCGGCGATCCCAGAGTGGTGTCCCTTGAAGGTCAGGATGTGCGTACGCTTGCCGCCGCGCAGGTGCCTGATCCGGTCAGCCTCATCGTGTGCGACGTGTCGTTTATTTCAGCTACAAAAGTGCTGCCTGCCGCGTGTACCTTTGCGGCGCCAGTCTCGCGACTGGTGGTGTTGGTCAAGCCACAGTTTGAAGTTGGACGCGGCGCAATAGGCAAGGGCGGCATCGTCAAGGATGTTGACGCCCGACGCGCCTCCATAGCCGCCGTGAGTGACGCAGTTGCCGCCCTTGACGGATGGACCGTTACGGGATGCGTTGAGAGCCCGATTGCAGGCGGAAGCGGCAATATCGAGTTTCTTCTTGGTGCACGCCGGGATGGATAAAGTTACCATCACCGAGCTTGCCCACAAGGGCGACGGCGTTGCGCTGGTTGATGGCCAGCCTGTGTTTGTGGACGGTGCGGCCCCTGGCGATGTGGTGTCACTCAACACAGACGGTGCCCGCGCAAAAATTGTTGCCGTACACGAAGCATCCAGCCACAGGGTCACGCCACCGTGCAACCACGCGGGCCACTGTGGCGGCTGCACCCTGCAACACCTCAATGATAGGTTTGTCGCCGACTGGAAACGCGACCAGATTGTTACAGCTCTGGCCCACCGGGGCATAGACGCTGATGTTGCCAGCACCGTTTGTATGCCGCCCCGCTCGCGTCGCCGCGCGGTATTCGCCGCCCGGCGTAACAGTTCGGGCGTTGTTCTGGGTTTTCATGAGAAATCCTCCGGTCACATCGTCGAGGTTCCCGGCTGTTGGGTGATTGATCCCGCTATTACCGCCGCCATTCCTCAGCTTGAAACGCTTCTGGCCGACGGGCTGACACGGCGTGGCGAAGCACGTGTGTCTGTCACGACCACCCAAAACGGCCTCGATGTTGCTGTCGAAATGCCCGGCAAGCCGCTTGATGGAAAACTGTTGTCGCGGCTGTCTGCCGCCGGTCAATCAGCAGGTCTTGCACGACTGACGTGGAACGGTGAGCCGGTGGCTCAATGGCTGGATCCGGTAATTTTGTTTGACGGACTTGCCTGTACGCCTCCTGCGGGCGGCTTTTTGCAGGCGGTTGAAGCAGCCGAGGCCGTGTTGCGCGGCAAGGTGATGGAGGCGCTGAAGGGCCTCAAGCGCCCAAAGAGAACTGTTGATCTGTTTTCAGGATGTGGTGCATTCGCCCTGCCGATGGCGCGCCTTGCCAAAGTGGACGCCTTTGACAGTGATGGCGGTGCTGTTGCATCGCTCGATCAGGCAGTGCGCAACCTTCAGGGCCTAAAGCCGGTGGTGTCCAGCCGCCGTGACCTGTTTCGCCGCCCGCTTCTGCCGCAGGATCTCAAAGTCTATGACTTTGCCGTGATAGATCCGCCCCGCGCCGGTGCTGCCGCGCAGGTGGAGCAGTTGGCAGCGTCCAGCGTTCCGGTCATCGCGTCTGTATCCTGTAACCCGGGAACATTTGCCCGAGACGCGCGGACATTGATCGACGGCGGTTATGAAATGGGTGAGGTCACGCCGGTAGATCAATTCCGCTGGTCACCTCACGTTGAACTGGTCGCGGTGTTCAAACGCGCCTAGATTAGAGGTATGAGCGACGTATCATCCAGCATCGGTTCCAAACGGGCCTTACGCCTCGCCTACGGATTGAGCCAGGGCGCGCGGGTGGCGTGGTATCTGGGGCACTATGCAGCAACCAGACGTATCGTCGGCCCGCTGCGGGATAAAAATACACCGCCCCCAGACTCAACGGCCAAGGCACCCAATCGTCAGGCACTGCTCAAGGCCGTAACGGACCTGTTTGCCGCTGACTGGCGCAACGTGGAGGCCGGCGTTTACGCCGCCCCACACGACCTTGCGCCAAAGCCCCTTAGCGGCCTTAGAAAAGCGCGTGCCTATCTCAAGGACGTGCCGCAGGTGGATGGCCGCCGCCGCAGCAAATCACATTCTGAAGTGCTGAACGACGAACGCCGCAGCCGCTTTCCGCGCTATTACCTGCAAAACTTCCACTACCAGACCGGCGGCTGGCTGGATGACGCTTCCGCTGAAATCTACGACACTCAGGTTGAAGTGCTGTTCTCTGGCACAGCGGACGCCATGCGTCGGCAGGCGCTCGTTCCGCTGGCACAAGCTCTTGCCGGGCGCGATCAGCGCGACGTTGCCATGCTGGATGTCGCCTGCGGTACCGGACGTTTTTTGACTTTTGTGTGTGATAACTATCCGCGCCTGAACCTCACCACAGTGGACATGTCGCCAAACTATCTGGCGAAGGCAAAGAGGACGCTGCGGCGCTGGCGTAACGTCACGTTCATCAATGCAAATGCAGAGCACCTGCCGGTTGCGGATGGCAGTCAGGATGTCGTGACATGCGTTTATCTGTTCCACGAGTTGCCGCCCAAAATCAGGCGTGGTGTGGCCGCAGAAATGGCCCGCGTGCTGAAGCCAGGCGGGCGGCTGATCTTTGTGGACGCGCTGCAAAAAGGCGACGCTGCCGACATGGACGGGCTTTTGGACTTTTTCCCGTGGGCCTTTCACGAGCCGTATTTTGGCTCATACACCAAGGAAAATCTGGCAAAGCTGTTTGCAGGCACAGGCCTTGTGCAGGTTTCTGAAACGCCCGCGTTCCTGTCCAAGGTCCTGACGTTTGAAAAAGCCTAGGTAGCTTGCGTTAAGTCGTGCGCATATAGCGACGCATGGCACCAATGATGGCTTCCGGTGTGGCTGAAAGTGGCTCCAGCCGAATGACCACAAGGCGGTTTTTGTCACCATCGCCAGTGCGCTTCAAAGACCAGACCGTGGTCATCATGCTGCGGATGGCATCCGGTTTTCCGTCGTCTTTCAACACCACGTCGTCGGCAGGTGCGGCAAGTGTCAATTCCAGGTGTGCATTGCGGATCGTCCGCACGGCCCTGTCATACATCCTGACAGAGCTGATAGCAGACCAGGGCAACCAGCCCATCCCATCCAGATAAAACCCACGCGGTTCCACACGTAGTTGCGCCCGTTCGGTGCGGATCATCGGAAAGAAATAAAACGCTGACCCCAGCATGGCGCAGGCCAGAAGCAGGAAGGCGATGGTGCCGGACATGATGCCGCCGAGCAAAAAAAACAGTCCAAAGAACGTGCCGCCATACACCATCATCTCGCCGGACTGTCGTTCGTAGGTTGCCGCCAGACTTGCCGGTGCCCCAGTGCCGTCCCGCGCGGCCTCGTTTTCAGCAAAGGGATCAGTTTCACTCATCGCTGAAAATATCTCCAAGTGGCAGGCCGGTGGCACGCCCGGTCTGTGCGCGGTGGCGCAACAGTTGGTCAGCCAGCACACAGGCCATCATGGCCTCACCCACCGGCACAGCACGAATGCCAACGCACGGGTCATGCCGGCCTTTGGTTACAATGTCAGTATTTTTTCCGGCCAGATCCACTGTCTTGCGTGGCGTCAGAATGGACGACGTCGGCTTGACTGCAAACCGGGCAACAACGTCCTGCCCGGTTGAAATGCCGCCCTGCACACCGCCCGCATGGTTGGAGGTAAACACCGGCTCGCCGTTTTTCATACGCATCTGATCAGCATTTTTCTCGCCGGTCAGTTTTGCCGTCTCCATCCCGTCGCCGATCTCAACAGCTTTCACAGCATTGATGCTCATCAGCGCACCGGCGAGCTCCGCATCCAGCTTGCCATATATTGGCGCACCAAGACCTGCGGGCACACCGAGCGCCTGAACCTCGATCACCGCGCCACACGACGAGCCTGCCTTGCGAATGCCATCAAGATAGGTTGCCCATTTTTCGGCACTTTGCTCATGCGGGCACCAGAACGGGTTGGTATTGACCAGATCCCAGTTCCAGCTTTTTCGCGTCTTTGGCAGTTTGTGCGGACCCACCTGCACGAGCGCACCGCGTATGACAACATCGCCGATAACTGCATTCAGCACTTTGCGCGCAATAGCACCGGCGGCAACACGCGCTGCGGTCTCGCGGGCAGACTGACGCCCGCCACCGCGATAATCGCGAATGCCATATTTTGCATAATAGGCATAGTCAGCATGACCGGGCCTGAACTTGTCCTTGATGTCGCCATAGTCCTTGGAGCGCTGGTCCACATTTTCAATCAGCAGGCTTATCGGTGTTCCGGTTGTTACCTGAACGCCGGATGCATCCGGGAAGACCCCTGAAAGGATGCGCACCTGGTCCGGCTCGCGGCGCTGGGTTGTGTATTTCGACTGGCCGGGACGGCGCTTGTCCATCCACACCTGAATGTCATCTTCCGTAAGCGGAATACCCGCAGGGCAGCCATCCACCACACAGCCAAGAGCCGGCCCGTGAGACTCACCCCAGGTTGTTACGCGAAACAGATGTCCAAAGCTGTTATGGCTCATGGTTGAACGTAAGCGCGCTCTCAATCAGGATACGGATATATCCGGCGCATCCTCCGCTTTCATACCAACAACGTGGTAACCGCCATCGACGTGGTGTACTTCGCCCGTGACCGCGCGGCCCATGTCGGACAGGAGATAGAGCGCCGACTGACCCACTTCATCAATGGTGACAGTCCGCCGCAACGGCGCATTGTACTCGTTCCATTTCAGAATATAGCGAAAGTCGCCAATGCCGCTTGCGGCAAGTGTTTTGATGGGACCGGCAGAAACGGCGTTGACGCGAATAGCCTTCTTGCCGAGGTCTTCGGCGAGATACCTCACGCTTGCCTCAAGCGCCGCCTTGGCCACACCCATCACGTTGTAGTGGGGCATGACTTTTTCAGCGCCATAGTAAGTGAGTGTGACCATTGAGCCGCCATCGGTCATCAGCTTCTCCGCGCGCTGCGCAATGGCTGTGAACGAGTAGCAGGAGATGTTCATGCTCATCAAAAAATTGTCGAGGCTTGTATCAACATAGCGGCCCTTGAGCTCGTCCTTATCGGCAAACGCAATGGCGTGAACCAGAAAGTCGAGCTTGCCCCACTGTGCTTCAAGCGTCTCAAACACCGAATCCATGGACGCTGCATCTGTCACGTCGCAGGGCAGTACCAGATTTGCGCCTACACTGTGTGCCAGCGGGTCAACACGCTTCTTGAGCGCGTCCCCCTGATAGGTGAACGCCAGGTCTGCGCCTGCGTCTGCAGCAGCCTTGGCGATGCCCCATGCGATGGACCGGTCATTTGCGACCCCCATAATCAGGCCGCGTTTGCCCGCCATCAGCCCCGTACCGCTCATCTAGACCTCGTCTTGTTGTTTTTGCCCGCGCCCAACCATCAATGTACCGTCCGGCAGCGCGGTGTTCGTGTGTTTTATAGCATTGCCTTAGCCGATCCGGCCAAGGCTGGCCAGCACAAGCCAATCACGACATGTGAACGATTGTGGCGGGTATTGGCGGGCTGATAGGGGGCCAGAGGCCTAACCAAGTCCAAAGGCGGCGCGCGGGTCGTGCGACTTGGCACCAGGCCACTGGCGCACAAATGCTGCCAGGTCCGCGTCACGGCCCTCTGGCAGCACAATAATCAGCTCGATGAACTGATGACCGGCGGCACCGTCGGCAGACGCAATGCCCTTGCCTGCAAGTCTCAGTACAGTGCCTGAGTTTGAGCCGGCGGGAATTGTGACCCAGACCCTGCCGTTGAGTGTGGGCACCTGAACCTTGGCACCCTCCACAGCTTCGGCAATGGAAATAGGCAATGCCAGCCGGATATCCTTGCCATCGCGGCTGAAATAGGGGTGCGGCTCAATCTCGACTGTCACGAGTGCGTCCCCGGCGCTGCCGCCGGCAGACCCAGGTGCCCCAAGGCCGCGAAGCCGCACTTGTTTTCCATCATCAATACCCGGCGGCAGGGTGACATCCACCGTGCGGTCTGTGGGCAGGGTCACGCGATGGGTGCCGCCTCTTGCAGCATCCAGAAACTTCAGGTGAAGCGAACACGCCAGATCATCGCCGCGGCGACGAAACGGTTTGATGCCGGCTTTTTTCAGCGTCTCAAAAAAATCGCCTGCCCGACCAGTGTTTTGTTTTGTTTCAGGCTTTGTTGGTTTTGCCTCGGATGGGTCTGCACTTTCCGCGCTATCAGGCAGGGGCTGCTCATAGGCCCGGGTGGCTTCAGCAGCGCTTGCGGCAATCCGCTCCTCGCTTGCTTCAAGAGCCCTGAGCGCCCGATAGGCCTCGGTGATTTCCTGAAAGCGCGAATGCGCGCGCGCGTTGCCACCCGACATGTCGGGATGGAACTGCTTTGCCAGCCGACGATATGCCTGCTTGATGGTCGCTTGGTCTGCGCTCTTGGCAACACCCAAGACAAGATGCGGGTCGCGCATGGAAACAACGCCTGAAATCAGAATGAGAACTGGTGTTCACTGTGCACGACAGGCCGATACCATAGGGTTAACGCGGTATTGGCATCAAAGGCGGTGGCCTCAAACCAGCTACTCTTCGACGGTTTGCGTGGGTCTTTCTGCTGCTGGTTCACTGCCTCGCGTGGTGCCCGTCAACTGGCCAATGAGTGCCATAAACTGTGCTGCTTCGCGCTCTGCATCGTCGCGGCGACCTGGCCCCAATTCGCTGCGCAGTTGAGTAGCAGCCACCTCTGATTTTTCATGTCCCGCTGCTGCAGCGATGCTCCACCATGCCAATGCGGCAACCGGATCGCGCGGCTCACCTTCTCCCCGGTTTCGCATCCGTGCGAGCCGATACTGCGCTTCTGTATTGCCGCGATAGGCCATGGCCTCAAAGGCCAGCAATGCATCGGTGAACTTGCGGGACCGGTACGCATCAAGCGCGGCAGCAATATCTCCCGGCGGTGCGGCCTCCTCGGTAGCGTCGGCGTCATCGTCGTTGGCATCAGCAGGCTGTTCCAGGGTAGATGCATCAGTCGCGCCGGTATCGGGTGCTGTTATCTCATTTACGGCAGTTGCATCCGCCGGTTCTTCCGGCACTATCTCAGGTAGCGTCTCTGGCTCTGGCGCTTGTTGATTTGCAGCTGGGCCAGGTAGTGTTGGCACAAGGTCTGCCAGCCGGTTGAGGGCACCTTGATGGCCGCCGCGCGCGGCGAGGGCATACCATCCAAGAGCACGGGCTGTATCTGCTTCCACCCCGATGCCGCGCTCATAGAGCGTTGCCAGGTGGTATTGCGCAATTGGGTGGCCGCCGCGGGCTGCACGATCAAACCATACGGCTGCTGCTTCCGGGTCTTCGCTGCCACCTTCGCCGTTCAGCAACATCACCGCCAGATTGGTCTGGGCTGTTACAAACCCGAACTCAGCCGAGCGCTCATAGAAACTGCGTGCGCGCTGCAAATCCTGTTTAACGCCGCGCCCCAGCCGCAGCATGTGTGCCACGTTGCGTTGCGCCGCAAGGTCACCATCGCGCGCCAGCGGCAGCCAAAGCTCAAATGCGCGGGAATAGTTTTTGGCGTCATATTCAGCGACACCCTGCTTGAACTGCGCCGCAAGAACATCGCGCGAAATATCTTCTTCGTCGGCAGTTTCCTGCGCAAGCACGGGCGAGGGCGGGAACACTGTGAAGACATTACCAGGCGCACCCCCGACCGCAAAGATGACCGCAAGGAACCCCGGGACAAATATGCGCGCAGCGAGGTGTGAGAGTGGCAGTCCCAAGCCGGAAAACCCCTTGTTCAGGTGTAAATCAACCGCCGCCCTTGTTGAGGACAACTACCGGCGTACTATATGCAGGATCATATCAGCGGTCAGGCTTTATCTGACCTTGCAAGCCCCAACCCCCGTTAGGGGCGGCGTGTAATCGGAACAATCTCATGAGTGATTCATCTTCGGCGGACGCGCAAGCCGACATCTTTTCGTCTCAGGATCCACTAAGCCTGTTTGAGGCCTGGATGGCTGATGCGACCAGGAGTGAATCCAATGACCCCAACGCCATGGCTCTGGCTACTGTTGATGAAGCAGGCCTGCCAGACGTACGCATGGTGTTGCTCAAGGGTGCCGACCGCTCAGGTTTTGTATTTTACACCAACCTTGAGAGCGCCAAGGGAACTGAACTTCTGGCCAGTGGAAAAGCAGCCTTATGTTTCCACTGGAAGACACTGCGTCGCCAGATCCGTGTGCGCGGGCCCGTTGAACGCGTCAGCGATGAAGAAGCGGACGCCTATTATGCCAGCCGTCCGCGCGACAGCCGTATAGGGGCGTGGGCATCACGTCAGTCACGCCCGCTGGCAGGACGGTTTGAACTTGAAAAAGAAGTCGCGAAATATGCCGCGAAATATGCCGTCGGACATATCCCGCGCCCGCCGCACTGGTCAGGCTTTCGCGTGGTGCCCCAGCAGATAGAGTTCTGGCGCGACCGGCCGTTCCGCCTGCACGACAGGCTTGTTTTTTACCGGGCCGCACCCGCGCACGCTCAACCGGATGCCTACCCCTGGAAGTGGACAACAGAGCATCTGTTCCCATAGTCATATCTCCGGCAGCACCGCTCTCCGGCAGCACCGCCCGGTGATGTCTGAGATTGCAACTGACTCTTAAAATAATCTAGCAAAATCAGGTTCTTAAGCCTGCGCTGCGCTTGTGATAGAACGACCCTATGAAGTCACTCGACACCCCTCGTTCGTTCCGGCGTCACGTCACGCCCGAGCGTGCAGCAACGCTGATGAAGCGCGCGACCTATGCATCGGTGGCGGTGGCGCTTGTACTCATCTCGATGAAGGCATGGGCCGTGTGGATTACCGGTTCCATGTCGTTGCTCGCCACGTTTCTGGATTCGGTTCTCGATGGTGCCGCATCGCTTGTAAACCTCGTTGCCGTGCGCGTCGCGCTTACACCGGCAGACCGCCAGCACCGCTTTGGTCACGGTAAGGCCGAGGCGCTGGCCGGGTTGGGACAGGCGGCGCTCATTGGTGCATCTGCCTTGTTCCTGACGGTTGAAAGCATTAGCCGCCTTCTTGATCCGGCACCTGTCGAGCGGTCATTTGCCGGCATCAGCATCATCGTGATTTCGCTCGGCTTTACGCTGGCCCTCGTCACCTACCAGCGTTACGTGCAGAGGCTTACCGGATCTCTGGCGATCGCGGCGGATTCACTGCACTACGCCAGCGATGTCTTGCTCAATATCGGCGTGATCGCCGCGCTGATTATTGCGGGCGTATGGGGCATTTCGTGGGCCGACCCGCTCATCGCGCTCGCACTCGCTGCATGGATAGGCCATGCCGCTTGGGAAATTGTCTCCCGCTCGACCAGCGAACTGATGGACCGCGAACTACCCCACGAAGACCGCTTGCGCATTGAGGAAATCGCGCTGGCGCACCCGCAGGTTCACACCATTCATGACCTGCGTACGCGCACAGCGGGGCGTACGGTCTTCATCCAGTTTCATCTCGAAATCCCGGGCGACATGCCTTTGCGGAGGGCACATGCCATCGCTGACGAAGTGGAAATGGCAATCGCAAGTGATTTTCCCGACGCTGAAATCCTGATCCACCAGGACCCAGCCGGGCACGAAGATGTGCCCGAATCCATGCAGCCCGAAAGCCCCATGGCGCCTGGGGCATCCAACGCTTAATGTCAGCCGCATGGAAAACCAAGATCGCCAGCGCACGCTTATTCTGACCGGGGCCAGCCGCGGCATCGGCCACGCGACCGTTATGCGGTTTTCGAGCGCAGGCTGGCGGGTTATCACCTGTTCACGCCATGCGTTCCCGGAAAATTGCCCGTGGGAAGCAGGCCCCGAAGATCATATTCAGGTGGACCTGTCGGACGCCGATGATACTCAGCGCGCCATTGCCGAAATGCGCAATCGCCTGCGCGACCAGGGCAGCCATCTTGATGCGCTGGTCAACAATGCGGGCATCAGTCCCAAGGGCACAGGCGGCGAACGGCTTGGAACCCTCAACACAGAGCCAGGTGACTGGCAGCATGTGCTTCAGGTCAATCTGCTGGCCCCGGTCATGCTCGCGCGTGGCCTGGTGGATGAGTTGCAGGCAGCGTCTGGCGCAGTCGTCAATGTCACCTCTATTGCGGGAAGCCGGGTACACCCGTTTGCCGGCGCCGCCTACGCCACATCAAAGGCTGCGCTTTCAGCGCTGACCCGCGAGATGGCATCCGACTTTGGCCCGCTGGGCGTCAGGGTCAACGCCATTGCGCCGGGCGAAATCGACACCTCTATTTTGTCTCCGGGTACGGAAAAAATAGTGGAAGACATTCCCTTGCGTCGCCTCGGGCAGCCGACTGAAGTGGCTGAAACGATATTTTATTTGTGTTCGGAACAGTCAAGCTACGTCACGGGTGCCGAAATCCACATCAATGGCGGCCAGCACGTTTAGCGCTCATGCCGCGCGTAAGCCTTCCTTTGTCACCCAATGCTCGGTCGTATCGAGCGCTCGCTCCAGCCGATCAAACATTTCGTTTATCTCGTCTTCCTGGATGATGAGCGGCGGGCATAGCGCCACAATGTCGCCGCCCAGTGCCCGCGACAAAAGGCCCTCGGATTCTGCGTTGAGTTGGCAGGTCGCACCCACTTTGTAGGCCGGGTTAAACGACCGTTTGGTGGCTTTATCCGCCACAAGTTCCACAGCGCCGATCAGCCCTTTGGCCCGCGCGTTGCCCACAAGCGGGTGGTCTGCAAGCCGGGCAAAACGTGATTCAAAGACCGGGGCCATGTGCTGAACATGCCCGACAATGTCGCGCGACTTGTATATTTCGAGGGTCTTGATGGCCACGGCAGCGCACACCGGGTGCGCCGTATATGTAAAGCCATGCCCGAATACGCCGATCTTGCGGCTTTCATCAAGCATTGCCTGATACATGTCTTCGCCCACTGTAACAGCGCCAATAGGCAGATAAGCGGATGACAGCGCCTTGGCAATCGAGATTGAATGCGGCTTCATCCCGAATGTCTGTGAACCGAACATGCTGCCTGTGCGTCCGAACCCGCAAATGACTTCATCCGCGATGAAATAGATGTCGTATTTGTCCAGTACCTTCTGGATTTTGGCAAAGTAACCGTCCGCAGGAATAAGCACACCACCCGCGCCCTGAATAGGCTCGGCAATGAAGGCGGCGACGGTGTCGGGGCCTTCGCGCTGAATGAGGGCGTCAAGTTCAGCGGCCAGACGATCCGTAAACTGATCGTCTGTTTCGCCCGGTTCGGCCTCGCGATAAGCAAACGGACAGTTGACGTGATGGATACGATCAATCGGCAGATCAAAATCCATGTGGTTTGGGGCAAGGCCCGTAAGGCTGGCGGTTGCAACCGTTACCCCATGATAGGCGCGCTTGCGGGAAATGATTTTTTTCTTCTGCGGGCGGCCACGCGCATTATTGTAGTACCAGACAAGCTTTATCTGCTGATCGTTGGCTTCAGACCCCGACCCGCAAAACAGGACCTTGGATGTCGGGTGCGGCGATATCTCCTTAATCATCTCAGCTAGTTCAATCGCCCGCTCATGGCTTTTGCCTGCAAACGTATGCGTAAAGGGCAGCGTCTGAAACTGCGCCATCGCTGCGTCTGCAAGTTCGTGCTCATTGTATCCAAGCGACGTGCACCACAGCCCGGCCAACCCTTCAATGTATTGCTTGCCCGACGTATCCCACACGTAAATGCCTTCGCCACGCTCCATCACAACAGGGCCGGTCTCGCGAAAAGCCGCGAGGTTTGTGTAGGGGTGGATCAGCGTTTCTATGTCGCGCGTCTGTGCATTGCTGAGGCTCATGGGTAACGCTCCGGTGGGCTGAAACAAGTGTCACCACACATTTGCAGGTGAGACGGGGCATCTGTCAAAGGCTTGCACATCCCGCAATACTAACTAAATGAACGGTGGTCAGTTTGTCGGCTGCAGTCAGGGAGAAAAACAAATGTCACGTTTCAAGGGAGGTAACGCCGTCATCACCGGTGGTGCCGATGGTATTGGGGCTGCCTATGCACGGGTGCTGGCGGACGCAGGTGTAAACGTTGCCGTGCTTGACGTGTTGCAGGACAAAGCTCGCGAGATTGCAGAGGCAGTTGCATCGCGGGGAGTCAAATCAATTGCCATTGCTGCTGACGTGACCGACCGCGACAACCTTGCAGCGGCTGCTGAACAAGTGGCCAGTGATCTTGGCCCGGTCTCCCTGCTGATTGTGAATGCCGGGGTTGGCATTGGCGGCGGCTATATCGGCGCCCCCCATTGCGTGGTGCCCGATGCCCGCACCCGCGAAAACTTTGACGACATGGTGCGGACACTAAGCGACGGGTTCCCCCGCAACGCATGAGGCAACGCGCGCTGACTAGAACTTTTCTTCGCCGCGCTGGCGATGCGGATCAGGAAAATCGCGATACAACGCAAATGTGATACCGGCAATCTTCTGATTGACAGCTGCGTGTCTGTTTTCAGTTTCTCCCGCGCGCGTTGAAACTTTAGCAAACGCTGCATCAAGCTGCGCCAGATCACGCACTTCGATCATCAAATGAAACTCGCCAAGTGTGGCCGGGCCAAGACCCAACTTGCGCCGCATCAACCGCCAGCTCTCTATCTTTCCGGCAGATAACAAATGGCCAAGGAAGCCTGAAAGAGCGTCTGCAAACTCAACGTCGGACTGGCCGTCCTCCAGGTCAAAAAAGCCGTGATAAATGTCCATCAGTCTGTCCCCCGGGGTTGTGGGCGCTATGCAAAATCAGGCGGCGCGACAAACCCGCCCATTTCGCGTTCCAGCACGGCAGCCAATGCAATGGTCGTGAAATCTTCAAGATATGGCCCGACAATCTGAACGCCCACCGGCAGCCCGGCCTGTGTTCTTCCAACCGGAACAGCAGTGCCGGGCAGATATGAAACCAGCGGCAACCCGGCCCAGGAAATAAGATCCAGATACGGGCGTTGCGCCCCGTTTATTGTCAGCGTGCGATCATGAAAGTTTGACTGCTGATCATGCGCAAAGGCGGACACGGGTGCCACCGCCATCAGCACCGCATCGTAAGTATCAAAAAACGCTGCCCATTTAGCGCGCATTTGCGCCTGAGCCTCTTTCCACACCTGCCACTCATGATAGGTCAGCGCCGCGCCGCGGGCCTGCATGGCCATGTGGCTCTTGTCGGTAAGGTCAAGGTTCGCAGCAACGTCACGCATCCGCGCCAGCGTCGCGGGTGGAAATCCGCGCGTGGTCCCTCCATGGAGCAGCGTCGCATACACTTCAAATGCCTCGGCGAAGTCAAAGCCGGGCCGCGCGTCGCGATGAACTGTCGCGCCGGCAGCCTCCAGCGCATCAGCCGCCTGTTCCATGATTGCGACATTCTCACTTTCCACCGGACAAAACGGATCATCAAACCAAGTTGCAATCGTCAGTTCGCGCGCTTCGCGTCCTCGCGGTTCGGGCAGCGCCGGTTGATAGGCCAAAGCATCAAAGTCGTCGCGCCCCATAATCATCGACAGGGCGATCTCAAGATCGCGGGCTGACCGTGCCATTGGTCCGACGACGGACAAATCGCCGGTAAACAACGCACCCGGAAGCCCCGGCACGTGCCCGCGTTTGGATACAAGGTCAAAGCTGGGCTTGTGTCCAAACACGCCGCACAGATGCGCCGGCGTTCGTATGGAGCCGCCAATGTCGGACCCTATTTCAAGCGGCGTAAGGCCCGCTGCAAGGGCTGCGGCTGCACCCCCCGATGATCCGCCTGGCCCGCGCGTCACGTCCCAGGGATTGTTGGTGGTTCCGTACACCTCGTTGTAACTCTGCAGATCACCCGAGAAGAAAGGCACATTGGTTTTGCCAAACACGATGGCACCCGACTCCTTGATCCGCGCCACAGCATCCGCATCACGCTGCGGCACATGAGCCGCCAAATCCGGCGTGCCGCCGGTTGTCACCAGGCCTTCGGTTTCAAGTGCATCCTTGATGGTCATCGGCAGGCCGTGAAACGGGCCCCACAACTCACCGGCAGACAAGGCGTGGTCGGCTTCCTTCGCCATGCCCCGCGCGCGGTCAAAATCCGTGGCGACGATGGCATTGATTTTGGTGTTATGTGCCGCGCACCGGGCGATGAAATGGTCCAGCAGTTCAACGGCAGAAATTTCCCGTCGGCGGATCATTGCCGCCAGAACATGGGCCGGAAGGAATGAAATGTCGCTCATCAGGCGGCGTTCCCTTTCTTTTTGGGGTGGGAGGGCGATTTGCGGATTTGAGCACGAATGCTGCGTTGAGCAGCGCGCCCGCCTCGCCTAAAGTAACCCAAGGCTAATTCGCCGCCACAATGCGGCACCCAAAAAGACCATGCAACGAAAACGGCAGCGCTGATTATTTGATCGCGCGCTGCATAACGATCTGAATCGAGGGAGACACCTAATGAAGGGTTTGATGCAGGACTGGCCGCTTCTGGTTCACACGGTCATAGATCATGCGGCGCAATATCATGGCGATCGCGAAATTGTCACACGTTCCGTTGAGGGACCGATACGCCGGACCACCTACAAGGCCGTTCATTCGCGCGCCCGCAAGATCGCCAACGCGCTGCAGTCGCTTGGCCTGGGCAAGGGCGACGTGATTGCCACCATGGCGTGGAACACCGACCGGCACCTGGAAGCCTGGTACGGCATCATGGGGCTTGGCGCTGTTTGCCACACGCTCAACCCGCGCCTGTTTGCTGAGCAACTGGTTTACATCGCCAACCATGCCGAAGACAAAGTCATTTTTGTTGACCTCACTTTTGTGCCCATCATTGAAGGCATCGCCGACCAGCTTTCGCACCTCAAGCACGTCATCATCATGTGCGACGAGGCCGCAATGCCTGACACCAAACTCAAGAACGCGTTGTGCTACGAAACGCTGGTTAATGCACACTCTGATGATTTCAAGTGGGCAAAGGTGGACGAAAACGACGCCTGCGGCCTTTGCTATACGTCGGGCACAACGGGCAATCCAAAGGGCGTGCTCTACTCTCACCGGTCCAACGTGCTACATGCGCTTGCGGCCAATAACGCGGACGCCCTGGGAATGCGCTCCATCGACAATGTGCTTCCGGTGGTGCCGATGTTCCATGCCAACGCCTGGGCTATCGCGTTTGCCGCCCCTGCTGTTGGCGCAAGCCTCATCATGCCCGGCGCAAAGATGGATGGCGAAAGCATCTATGAGTTGCTGGATACGGAAAAGGTCAGCGTTACCGCTGCCGTACCCACCGTATGGTTGATGCTGTTGCAGCACCTGCAGTCGTCCGGCAAGAAACTGCCACATCTCAACCGCGTGGTTATCGGCGGCTCTGCTGCCCCGCGCTTCATGGTTGAAGCGTTTGAAAAAGACTTTGGCGTGCAGGTTTTCCACGCATGGGGCATGACCGAACTGTCGCCGCTTGGCACGCTTGGCTCGCTCAAGGCGGGCATGGAGAACCTGCCGATCGACAAACAGATCGATATCAAGATCAAGCAGGGCCGCCCGGTCTATACGGTGGAAATGAAAATCACCGATGACGATGGCAAGGAGCTTGCGCGTGATGGCAAGGCCTTTGGTCACCTGATGGTGCGCGGGCCGGCAATCTCCCGCGAATACGTCAAGGGTGAAGGCGGCGATATTCTGGATGCGGACGGTTGGTTTGATACCGGCGACGTCGCCACCATCGACCCCGACGGCTACATGACCATCACTGACCGCGCCAAGGATGTTATCAAGTCTGGCGGCGAGTGGATTTCTTCCATTGAGCTTGAAAACGTCGCTGTTGGTCATCCGGAGGTTCAGGAGGCGGCCGTCATCGGTATTGCTCACCCCAAATGGGACGAGCGCCCGCTGCTGATTGTTATTCCCGCGCAGGGCAAGTCGCCCACCCGCGAAGACATTCTGAGCTACATGGAAGGCAAGATCGCCAAATGGTGGATGCCGGACGACGTGGTGTTCGTGGATGAAATCCCGCATACGGCAACAGGCAAAATCCAGAAACTGGCCCTGCGCCAGACCTTCAAGGATTATGAACTGCCCACGGCAAATCTTGAAAAGGGCGCGGCTGAGTAGCCGCGTCCCGTCTTTTCGCTTTGGTTTCGACAGTTAAAACAGCAGCGCCCCAGTGGCGCGCACAAATGGGGGGAGGGGCGGTCACACGTCCCGCAGCATCAAATGAGTGACACCGCACGTTCACGTATCGCAACACTTGCCCTGCGCCTTGTCGGCGTTGGGCTGATTGCGGCTGTATCGGCCGTTTTGCTCACCCGGTTTGGCATCATCAGCGCGTCCGGCGGCGTTTTTGGAACGGCCGGCTCCATGCTGGTTGTTTTTCTGGGCATGTTGCTGGGCCTTGTGGGCCTTGTTCGCGCCTTCACCGGCAAGCCCGGCATGGTACCGTCACTTGTGGCAGTGGTTGCCGGGGCGGCCATCCTGTTTGTGCCCGTCACTACAGCACTGAGCGGCGGCGACGTGCCGATGATCCACGACATCACAACAGACCTCGAAGACCCGCCGCAATTCGTAGCCGTTGTTGCCCTGCGTGGTGAAGGCACAAACCCTATCGACCGCGCAGCGCCCGACCTTGCGAACCTGCAACGCGGTGCCTACCCGCACCTGCAAACGCTGACCGTGGCAGATGACATCACCACCGTGTTTGCAGCCGCCCTTGCTGAGGCGGAGGCGAGCGGCTGGGACATTGCCGATGCACAAGAACCCGAAAACGGCGAACCCGGCCGCATCGAAGCCACCGACACCACGCTGTTATTCGGCTTCAAGGACGATGTGGTCATCCGCATCGCCGATGATGGCCCCGACCGTACGCTGGTGGATGTGCGCTCGGTCAGCCGGGTTGGCCAGTCCGATCTTGGCGCCAATGCAGCCCGCATAGATGCTTTTCTGGCTGGCCTCAGGCAGCGTTTGGGCAACTAGCCGACCCGTTGATCGCGGGTAGTCGTAGGGCGTATATCGGCCACCACCGGCAGGTGGTCTGATGCCCGGTGAGCGGAGCGCACCGCATGGGCCCCCGACAGCGCCAGCCCGCCACGGCACCAGATGCGATCAAGCCGCAACAGTGGCAGCCGGGACGGATAACTCGGCGGCGCTGCTGCGTGGTCGAATACGTTCGCCATCAGGTCGCGCATAACGGCATTGCGCCCCCACTCGTTGAGGTCGCCCATCAAAATGGTAGGTGTCTCCGGCCGGTTCAGAATGATGTCGCGCAACCGCGCAAGCTGATACATCCGCTCCCCGCGCTTGAGACCAAGATGCGTCGCAATAATCCGTATACAACCTATATCTGTTTCTGCATGGGTTTCGATTACCATGCGCGGCTCGCGTGAAGCGAACGAGATGTCGTGCAGGCTTTGGTCAACCAGCGGAAACCGACTGATAACCGCTTGCCCGTAGTGGCGGTCCCCATCAACAATCGACCACGCCTCATGCCTGTGGTCGCCGATACTTGTTAGAAGTTCGGTGCCTGGCTGCGGTGTGCCGTCAGCATCACGCAGATGTGCATCCACTTCCTGAAAGGCGGCAATGTCCGGTGCCATTTGGGCGACGTGTTCGGCGACCCTCGCAACATCGCGTCTGCCGTCCACACCCACATAGCTGTGAACATTCCATGTCGCAACGCGCAGTGTGCCGGTGCTAGTCGTCATCAGTACCGCGCAGCCGAGCCGCGATCCGCTGCATACCGTATGCCACGCCAATCCATACGATTCCGCCCAGCCCCAGCAACGCGAGCTGGCCTGGCGTTGGGTCTCGCAGCACCTGCATCACCTGGTTCCCCAGAAGGGTGATGATCACCGTGCCCGGCGCCATGCCTAAAAGCGTGCCGAACATGAAATCGGAAAACCGCACTTTGATTGCGCCCGCGGCATAGTTGACGACCGAGAACGGGGCAAACGGCACCATGCGTACGGCCGCGACCCCCACAATCCCGTTGCGCGCCAGCGCCCGGCGCACGCGCTCAAGATGCCGGCCGAACAGCCCGGAAACAAACCCGGCACCTGTTACCCGGCCCCCCGCATACGTCACCGCCGAGGCAAGCAGCGTACCGGCCAGCGCGTAGGCCAGGGCCGCAAGTGGTGAAAACAGGATGCCTGCTGCAATGATCAGGATGGTGACAGGAAATACGATCAGTCCGCCGACCACAAACGCAGCCATCATGATGACAGGTAACCACACACTGTCGCGGACTGTCTCAACCATGGTCGCAAGGGTCGCCGGGTCTGCATAGACTGACAGCGGGCTGTAGCGCCAGACCGCGACCAGCGCCCCGATAGCCACAACAGCGCCAGCCAATCGGCCAGCCGTGCGGGCGGGCGACTGCCCGGCCATTTTTCCGCCGCCGAAAAAGTCGCCGCTGAAACTGTCACCTAGCAGGTCCTGCGGTGATACCGGCCGCTCGGGGTCTGCAAGCACATGAACCGTCTGTGCGACATTGCTGTCGGGTACGTCGTCCAGCCTGATGGGCCTTAGCGCCCTGTCACCCGTGCTCATGGCTGTAACCGCCTCAATGAACGAGCCGTGGGAGGAAAGCGTTTCGAGCACGTGCTCAGGCGGCAAACCAAGATGCTCCGCCAGAAGCCGCGCCCGGACCATGGAAATGACGGACATGTGTTCGTCCGTAGACGCCTCAATCGTAAGGTCGCACTCGGTGTCAAGACCCATTGAGCGATTGTTGGTATTTGCCGACCCGACGCGAAGCAGACGGTTATCCACGATCATGAGCTTGGCATGAACCATTACACCCTGGTCCGTCTCATCGTCGGGCAATGAGGGATAAAGCAACGCAACGCGGTCCGCCACGCCCTGCTGCTCAAGGAGGCGCATGAAATTGCGCCGACCCGTATTCATCGACCGCTCCTCAAGCCATGTGTGATGCACATTCGGGCCGACCAGCACCACTTCCAGATCAGGGTTTTCACGAAGCCTTTCCGCCAATGCATGGGCAATGACGTGAGCAGAGAAGAACTGATTCTCTATATAGAGAGCTTTTTCCGCGGCCTTGATGGCATCAACGAACAGCGTCTCCACTTCCCTGATTTCAGGCTCACCCTGATAAGCGGCCATTGTGCGCGATATGCCGACCTGTGCATGACGAAAGTCAGGCTCGACATCATCCGGCCACGGAACGGTATTGGGTGTGTGCAATGGCCGATCGTACACGCGGTTTGCCCCCAACGTCTTCCATCGCGCGCGCGAAAGCAGCGCCAGGTCGCGGGCGGCCTCGCCGTCCACAACTATCTGAATATCGTGGAACGGGTGATAGCGGTTACCTGAAGGCCCCGTCCGGCGGCTGTCATCCATGCTATGCCCGGGTGTATCCCACCTGTTCACGGTGAGATCGATCCCGCCCGAGAAGGCAACCGCATCATCCACGATCACAATTTTCTGGTGGTGACTTGCGCCGAAGGGCAACGCATCGTCGAGGCAGACTGATATCTGTTTTGGCGTCATCCAGTTCAGCGTTACCGTCGGCACCGGCTCACGCTCAAGCGCGTACAGCAACGAATAATCCCACAGCAGAATGTCGATTTTCAGATGCGGCTTGCGGCGTACCAGATGGGCCAGAAAGTCGCGCAGGGCTTCCGGTGCATCGTCATCAGCCTCATTCGACGCGCCCACCAGCCGCGTGGCGCTGTGCATGTCCCAGCCGATGATCTGGATCGAATGATCAGCACGCAGCAGCGAGGCGCGCAGCGCCGCGAAGTAGTGGGCACCGTCGATCAATATTGCTGCCCGGTCCGCCCGCGCAATGCGCCAGCAATTGGACCCGGCTTTCAGCAGGGAGGGTGTGTGCCTGGATGTTCTCTCGGTCAAAAAATCCTCTACGCGTTGGGCACAAGCCAGTATGCCGTATTTCTTGGCGGCTGCTGCCTGCAAGGGCCTAGTCCAGCCAGTATTCACCGCTGATGCTAGGCGTGCCGTGGGTCTGCACGCGGCCTTCTTCGGCCAGTTGTTTCATATGGGCAAATACCGAGCGGGCAGCGGCGGGGTGCAGGCGCTTGTCGGTTTGCGCATACATTAAGGGCACCATATCGGTGATCCTGCGGTCGCCGGCTTCAAGCCGTTTGAGAATCTGGTCCTCGCGGGCCTTGCGGTGGGCAATGTAGCCGCGCACCAGCGAGTGCGGCTTTGTCACGGGCGAGCCATGTGTGGGGTAGTACACCTCATCGTCACGCTCCAGCAGCTTGCGCAGCGAGGCCATGTAGTGCGCCATGTCGCCATCCGGCGGCGCAATGACAGCCGTTGACCAGCCCATCACATGATCACCGGTGAACAGCGCCTTTTCCTCGCGCAGGCCAAAGCACATGTGGTTTGAGGTATGGCCGGGAGTGAACACGCACTCAACCGTCCAGCCGTTGCCCTCAATCACATCACCATCGCGGATGGCGTGGTCGGGCACAAACGCCATGTCGCCGCCCTCATCCATTTTGGCACCTTCCGGTGCAGGGTGTCCTGAGCCGTGCGGTCCGTGGCCATAGGTGGGCGCGCCGGTTGCGTCTTTCAGGGGTGCGGCCGCAGGTGAATGGTCGCTATGGGTATGCGTAATAAGAATATGGCTGATGGTTTCGCCTGCGAGCCCATCCAGAATGGCCCTCACATGAGCCATGTCGAGCGGGCCGGGGTCTATCACCGCAACAGTGCCGCGACCGATGACATAAGTGCCCGTACCTTTAAACGTAAATGGACTTTCATTTGGTGCCACCACGCGCCGCACCAGGGGCGTAACCTCAACCATCTCGCCGTATTGAGGGTCAAACTGCCGGTTGAGTTTCAGGTCGGCCATGACAAGTCGCTCTCCACTTTTGCATTCCGTTTGCGGCGCACGGCGTCAACAAGTGCCCTGGTACGGGTACGCTTGAGACTTCGCCCGATCCAGCCTGGCACTCGCGTTTCAACAGCACCCAGTGCCACATCAACCGTCGTATGCCGTGCCCGCACCCGCTGAACCAGCCGCCGCATGGTTTTTGAGTATGCCACTAAAATGGCAATGCCGGGCAGCACCATGAAAATGCCAAACGCGAATGGCGGCGGCAGAACAACGAAAATGAGGCCGGGAAGCAACAGAGCCCAGCCCAACGCAAGCATTGCAAGTCGTGTAGCCCCATGGCGCGTCAACTGCTTGTCCTCACCGCTATCTGTGTTCCTTACATGGCAAGTCGCCAGCACGAACACAAGCGGTGCTGGACCTTGGCTTGGGCGCACGCTATTGCCCTATCCATCTGAAATGTTGACGAGGGAAACTCCCATGAAGTTTTACAATTCAATCGGCCCGAACCCGAAAATGGTTCGCATGTATATGGCTGAGCGTGGTCTGAGCATTGACACACAGGAAGTTGACATCATGGCGGCTGAAAACCGTGGTGATGAATATACAAAGCGTAATCCGCGCGGCCAGATTCCCTGTCTTGAACTGGACGACGGCACCGTACTCGCCGAAATCACCGCGATCTGTGAGTATCTTGATGAGATCAACGGCACGTCTGCTCTTGTCGGCACCACACCTTTAGCGCGAGCAATAACGCGCATGTGGATGCGCCGCGCCGATCTGTATGTCTGCGAGCCGCTTGCCAACGGGTTCAGATTTGCGGAAGGCCTGCCGATGTTTGAAAGCCGGATGCTGTGCCGCCCCGAAGCCGCCGATGGTCTCAAGGCGATGGCAGCCAATGGCCTTGCGTGGTTTGACGCCAATCTGGGTGAGGGTGCCTGGCTGGCGGGTAAGGACTTCACCATCGCCGACTGCCTGCTGTTTGCGTTCCTTGAGTTTGGTGCAAGCGTTGGCCAGCCCATCCCGGCAGAGTGCACCAACGTGCAGGCCTGGTATGACCGCGTTGCGGCGCGTCCGTCAGCATCCGCCTGAACAGCACCTTCTTGAAACACGAAGCCCTGAAACACGAAGCCCTGAAACACAAAGCCCTGAAATTCACAAACGGCCCGGTCAGCGCATCGCCTTGTTGGATGCGCCGCCGGGCCGTTCTTTTTGGTCAACCGTTCTGGTTGCGTGACCCTTAATAGGTCAGCAGCACATTCACCGTCGCGGCCAGCCCGTAGGCGGCAAACGCCACCCACATGGCATTGATAACAAGATCGCCCGTCTTGACGCCTCTGGCCCAGCTAACGGCACGGTCAAATGTTGAAACCGGGTGCGCGTCGGCCGCCGACGAGGATAGGGACGGGGAAACCGAGGGAGAAACGTGGGAGGAGGCCATATTGATGTTCGCGCTCATGCGATGTTCCTTCAAGGAAATCAGATGTCCAGCCGCTTGTACCAAGCCCCTTCATACGCGTTTTCCTGCCTCAACCGGCCGGGCCGGTCTTTTGCTTGTTATTCTTATTGTTCTTGTTGGCTTTGGCCCGACTCCGCAACCGCATTGCGGGACGCCGCACTTTCGCCTTGCAACCAAGATGGGCGCTTTACTGAGCACCTGCAATACCGCAAGTGCGAAGAGTATGTGAAATAGTGAACAATATGAAAAATCTTCACAAACAAAAAGTATCTAACAAAATCAACATGTTGCTTCGTTTTTCCGGCCTGATCCGCATTTAGGGATGGCAGCCATTGGCTGGATGCATGGCGCTTAGGCCAAAAATGCTGCAACGCACCCTAACGGGCTAGCCGCTGTAGCGGATTTCCTTGGCTTCTTTTGGTTCATTCGCGCCACGCACCTGCTCGGTTGCCCATTCCAGGTCTGCCAGATAGGTGTCAACCACCTCGGCATGTTTGGGTGAGAGCATGAGATGAATGCCTTTTGGCTTGGTTACAACAGACGTAAACCAGCCGCGCTCAAACAGCTTGCCCCAGATCGCAAATATGTCGCGCTCCGGATGGGTGTAGCCCACCAGCCCAAGCTGCGGTGTGCCGATAATTTCAAAGCCAAGCGCCCGCGCGCCGGCTTCAATCTTCTCGCGCGTTTCAACCACCAGGCCCTGCTTGGCGCGATAGCCCTCAACACCCAGATAATTCATCACCGCCCAAGCCGCTGCGATTGCGCCGCCTGGCCGGGTGCCTGCCAGTGTCGGCGTCATCATCCGTCCGCCGGGCCAGTCATTGGTGTCAAAGCCCATATGTTCCTTGAGGTCCGCAGACCGGAACATGACGGTTGAAGCCCCTTTGGCGCAGTAGCCATATTTGTGCAGGTCGGCCGACATGGACTTCACCTGCGGCACCACAAAATCGAACGCCGGCAGGTCCGCTCCGTTCATCCGCACAAACGGCGCAAAAAAACCGCCAACACACGCATCTACATGCAGCCAAACGTCATGTCTTTCAGCAACTGTGCCAAGGTCGGCAATCGGGTCAATCAGCCCATAGGGAAAACACGGCGCTGATCCAACCATCATAATTGTATTGCCATCAATGGCGGCTGACATGGCCTGGGGGTCGGCCAGAAAATCATCCGTACACGCAACACGCCGCAGCTCGATGTCCATCATCATCGCCGCCTTGTCGAAAGCCGGATGGCCGGACCACGGCAAAACGATGTTGGCCTGCACACCCTTGGCCAGCTTGCCTGTCGCGCGTGCATAATCCCGCGCTGCCTTGATCGCCATGGTGATGGAGTCCGTGCCGCCCGACGTAACGTTCCCCGCCCCGTCGTCGGGCGCCTGCAGCAGCGTCAGCCCCATCTGCACAATTTCTTCTTCCATGCGCTTGAGACTGGGAAACGCCATTGGCCCCAGACCATTTTCAGACATGAACCGCGCATAGGCTTCCTTTTGGACCCGCGACACGTCCTCGCCTGCGTTGAACACGTAAACAGCGGTCTTGCCATCCCGCCACTTCACATCTCCCGTTGCCATGTCGTTCATCCGGGCAGACAGCGTCTCCCAGTCAGTTCCATGGTCGGGCAGTGCGGTGCGGGTCATGGCCGTGTCTCCTCAATAAAAGCGAAGTCTCAGCGTAGCGCGTTTACACCTAGCCGCCCATCATCTCCTGCCAGCGTTTTTGCATTTGAGCGGGCGTTACCTCCTCGACACGCGATGCAAGCATCCAAATGTGCCCGAACGGGTCCATGAGGGTTCCCGTCCGGTCGCCGTGAAACTCGTCCTTGAGAGGGCGAAGTTCTGTCGCGCCAGCCTTTGTCGCCTGTGCAAAGACGGCGTCAACATCTTCAACGTAAAGATGAAGTTTTACCGGGGTTCCGCCCAACGTATCCGGGCTCACAGCACCGAAATCCGGGTACTCATCTGAGATCATGACGATATTTGTGCCTATCGAGATTTCCGAGTGACCGATACGCCCACTGTCGGGGTCTTCCAGGCGATAGTTCTCTACGGCACCAAAGGCTGCGGCATAAAATGCGATCGCGTCCGCCGCGCCCTTCACTGTGATATACGCCGACAGATGCAGCTTTTTGTTCGGTGATGGCATTTCAGTCTCCCATGTGATACAAAACGTTACGTTACGTTTTATAAATAGGCAAGCGCCGAATGCCACCACCAAAAAACAAACCATCAACGACATCTGAAACCGGAAGACAGCCGCCATCCAAGGGTTCTGGCCGCCCGCGAAAAGCGCGAGCAGAGGCAGACATCCTAAGGGCCGCGCGCGAGCTGCTGGATGAAGCAGGACCGGCACGGCTGACGATTGAAGCTGTGGCCGCCCGCGCCAAAGTTGGAAAACCAACGATCTATCGGTATTGGGCAAATGCGCGGGAACTGGCGATGGCTGCGTTGATGGAGCGCCTGCCATCCGCCGAGAAGACGCTTCGCGGCACCGTCGCGCTTGATGATCTGCGCACCCACATTCGTGGCATAATCTCCCGTTTCGCCACAACGCGCGGACGCCAGACAGCGCTCATGCTGGCGACAGCAGAGCGAGACAGCGAGTTGTTTAAGGCGTTTCGTAATCAGGTTGTTTTCAAAGGTCGCGAAGAAGGACGCGGCATCCTTGAGCGCGCGCAAAAAAATGGAGAAGTAGCAACAGATATGCCGATGGAAACAGTGCTTGATCTCCTTTACGGACCCATTTTCTTCCGTCTACTGACGGTCCACGAACCACTAACGCAGGATTTTGCAGACAGCATTGTCGCGCTGCTTCGCCGTGGCATTGAGGCCAGGCAGAGCCGCGAATAGATCATTTGCCTGAAAAAACCGGCGCTCGTTTTTCAAAGAACGCCTTGACGCCCTCTGCAACATCGTCAGACGGGTTGGCGATCATCACGGCAAGCGCAGCCTCGCGCTGGGATTGTTCAAGGGTCAAGTCGAGCCCGTTACGCATCATCGACTTCGCCAGCCGTACAGCCAGCGGCGATTGTGCTGCGAGGCGTGTGGCAAGCTCCAGCGCGGTGGCCTCAAGTGTGTCGTCCTCTACCACCTGCGTCACCAGCCCGAGCGTCATCGCCTCGTCGGCGCTGTAGGTCTCAGCCAGCAGTGTCATTTGCAACGCTTTGTCCAGCCCCATGGCGCGGGGAAACAGCCACCCGCCTCCTTCATCCGGTAACAACGCAAAACGTCCTGACGTATCACCCAGTTTTGCGCTGGCAGCCGCGATGCGAAAATCGCAGGCCAAAGCCAGCGCCAACCCACCCGCAACAGCCGGCCCGTTAATGGCGGCAATGATAGGCTTGTCCAGGTGATGCAGAGTTTGAATGACCTTATGCATCCCATCACGCATCTCACGGGCGTGGGAAAGCTGCTGCGACATCAGATGCGCGCGATCAGTATCCGCGTTTGACACATCACCTCCGGCGCAAAAGCCGCGTCCTTCGCCGGTAACTATCAGGACGCGCAGATCATCATCTTTCAGATAGGCATCAAGCTCATCGCACATCGCGTCACACATCTGCGTGGTGTACGCGTTCATTTGTTTCGGTCTGTTCAGTCGTATGCGGCGAATATATGTGGCGGGTGTTTCAATAATCAGCGGGGCATGTTCGCTCATGATCTTGCCTTCCTCGGCGGGGTAGTGCGCAATGAGGTCAAAGCATAAGGCAAAAAGCAGGAAAGGCGACGCAGATGGAAACCGGGAGTGCCAACAATATTGAGGCTGTGGCGGACAGTCTTAAGGACATAACGCTGGCGCGTGATGGCAATGTCGCGGTGATAACCCTCAACCGTCCGGACAAACTCAACGCATGGACGGCAGCTATGGAAAGCTCCATGCGCGTTGCATTGGCCACCTGCGCGCGCGACAACACCGTGCGGGCGATCGTGGTGACCGGGGCAGGCCGTGGATTTTGCGCCGGGGCGGACATGAACCTGCTGCAAAAAATTGATGCTGATGCGGGCGATGAGCGTGAGCTTGCCCAGGCCACGCGCAATGCAACGCTTGATTGGGATGTGTCTCTTGGGCCGGATATTTCAGAGCATATGGGCGGGCGTTTTGGCTATCTGCCACAAATCCCGAAACCGATCATCGCAGCCATCAATGGCCCCTGCGCCGGTCTGGGCATGGTGTTTGCCCTGTGGTGCGACATGCGGGTGGGGGCTGAGAACATGTTTTTCACAACCGC